>JAQXRL010000223.1 GCA_029218505.1 Eubacteriales bacterium
GCTGTACCGGCTGCCCTCGCAGGCTTCACAGACCGTGGTGACCGGATCCATGAACACCAGCTCCGTGACGATCTGGCCCCGGCCGCCGCAGACGGGACATGCTCCCTTGCTGTTGAAGGAAAACAGAGAGGCCTGCACGCCGTTTTCCGACGCTATGACCTTCCGGATCTCATCAAAAAAGCCCAGGAAAGTGGCGGGGGTGGACCGGCCTGTGGCCGTCACCGGGGACTGATCCACCAGCACCACCCGATCCGCGTACTGCTTGGCGAACACATCCCGGATGAGGGAGCTTTTGCCGGAACCCGCCACGCCATTGATCACCGTCAGCACATTCAGCGGGATATCCGCCGACACATTTTTCAGATTGTGAACGCAGGCGTTTCGAACCGGGAGAAAGGTTTTCGGCGTTCGGGGCGCGGTTTTCAGCGGGATAATCTGCTTCAGCGCATTTCCAGTGCGGGTGCCGGAGCGCAGCAGATCCTCATAACTGCCCTGGAACAGGATTTCGCCGCCGTTTTTTCCCGCCAGAGGGCCGACGTCAATGACTTCGTCGGCGATGGAGATCACGTCCTTGTCGTGTTCCACCACCAGAACGGTGTTGCCCTTGTCCCGCAGGTTTTGCAGGAGGCGGGTCATGCGGGATACATCTCGGGGGTGCATCCCGGTGCTGGGCTCGTCGAAGATGTACGTCATGCCGGTAAGGCTGCTGCCCATATATCGCACCAGCTTTACCCGCTGCGCCTCGCCGCCGGAGAGCGTGCTGGATTCCCTGTCCATGGAAAGATAGGGCAGGCCGATGTCGATCATCCGGGTCAGGGAGGCGATCAAAGCGTCTACGATGGTTCCGGCTTTGGGGTCGTCAATGGTGCGAAGCACTTTTACCAGTTGGGTAAATTCCATGGCGCACATCTGGTCGATGCTGTAACCTGCCACCTTGCAGGAAAGCGCCTTGGCATTCAGCCGCCGCCCGTGGCAAACCGGGCAGGGCTTTTCTTCCACCAGATCCATCAACCGTTTGACGGAGGCTTCTTTCAGGGCAGAGGTGTCCCGGTTGATCAGCATCCGGTGGAGATAGTGGGACACGCCGTCCACCTTTTTCGAAAGCCGCGTTCCGCCTGGCGCGTCCGCTCCGTAGAGCAGGCGGCAGCGCTCCTGTTCCGTGAAGTCCTTCCATTTTTTGTCCAGGGGGAACAGGCCAGATTCAGCATATTGTTTCCAGTACCAGTTGCCGACGTGGAAGGCTGGCAGGTCGGCCATGCCCTCGTTCCATGTTTTTTCCGGGTCAATGCGCCCTTCAATGTCCACGGTCATGACCTTGCCGATGCCGGAGCATTCCGGGCACATGCCGTTGGGATCGTTGAAAGAAAAATAAGAAGCCGTTCCAACGGAAGGCGTTCCGATGCGGGAGTAAAGCAGCCGCAGGGCGGCGTACAGATCGCTGATGGTGCCCACGGTGGAGCGGGCGTTGCCGCCCAGCCGGGACTGGTCCACGATGACCGAAGCGGAAAGATTGTCGATCCGCTCCACTTTGGGCTTTTCGTATTTGGGCAGCCGTCCCCGCATGAACGCGGTGTAGGTTTCGTTCATCTGCCGCTGGCTCTCGGCGGCAATGGTGTCAAAGACAATGCTGGACTTTCCGGAGCCGGACACCCCGGTAAACACCACGATTTTCTCCTTCGGGATATCCAAAGAGACATTCTTCAGATTGTTCTGCCGAAGCCCCCGGATCACGATTTTCTCTTTGTGCATAAAATATCGCCTCGCCTTCTTCTTGATCATACATCCGCAGAGGAAATTTTTCTCGATCATCCTTGCCAAACAGAAAACAGACACGCCGCAGCCTGTACGGCGTGTCCGGAGGGATTATTTTCTTCTGACGGGATAACAGACTTCGGTCACGAACTCATTGGGATCGGAAGTCTCATGAGGGCTGACATGATAGATGTAAAAGGCAGGGCCGTCAAATTCATAGCCGTTGTCCGTGACCCAACCTGCGACAGCCGCCATGATATCGCTCATCTGGTCATAGGAGCCTTTGCAGGTGGCGGAAGCGACGGTAACCTCCGGCAGCGCCTGGAATTTCACATGTTCCGTGTCGGGATAGTGTCCTTTCACATCCTTTTGTACTTCCACATCCACCTCCGTCTCCCGGTATTCCTTGTCGTGGAATACAGCGCAGCAGTAGCAGGGGTCGCCATCCGTCAGATGCATCTGTGCCGTTTCTTTCATCAGAATGTTCCAGAGCATTCCCTCCATCTCGTAAGAGGGGATATGCATACGGACGGTGGCGGCATAGCGTTCCGGGAAAGTTTTGAGTGTTACATCATACTTCATGGTTTCGCCGTCCTTTCTCAGCCGTTCCAAGGCTGTGTCCAGAAGCCGTAACCGGTAGGCGATCTGCTGGGATTGCTCCAGAAGCTCTGCCTGTTTGACACGCAGATGACGCTCCAGCAGCCTCTTTTCCGCATAGCAGTCGAGCATTTCGCCGATGGCAGCCAGCCCGAAGCCCATGTCCTTCAGGGCTGCGATCCTGCCAGCGATGGGAAGCTGGTTTTCGCTGTAATAGCGGTAACCGGAATCCGGATCGATTTTGACAGGGTGAAGCAATCCAATCTCATCATAATGGCGAAGCATACGAATACTGACTCTGGACAGTTTTGAAAAATCTCCGATTTTTAACATGGGTTCCTCCAGATCTGTCGGGTTTTGAGCTCGTCATGATTGTACAGCCTGCCACAATGAGAGAGTCAAGGGGAAAATTGCACGACGGCGATTTTTTCTGTTGCATTCTTCCGTATTGTGTTTTTGCAAAAGCCGGGTGGAGCGGATCGGGCGCTTGGAAAGGGCGATCAGGGCAGCATGGCGAAATTACTGGGGATTGTTTTCCGCAAAGGACTGCTTGTATTTCGGCAGCACTGCTTTCCAGAACAGCAGACAATGAATCACCAACAGCATTCCAAAGAAGAATCTTGCAATCTGCGCGGGAAGCAACAGCGCAATCCCATTCATATCGCCGCCGCCAAAAAGGCCGTACAGTACGCTTAGATACAGCGGATCGATCAGCAGCATGGCAATCGTGATATAGTACATACATGCTCTGAAAACTTTGGAACGGGCCCTGCAGATTTGGGGTGCTGTCAAAGTCAATGCATAGGCCGCAATTGTTGTTGCAACAGCGCCGACCAGGCAGAAAATTCCCAGCTGGAGATTGCTCATTCGCTCTGACTCAATGGCAATTTGAACACCGAGCCCCATAAAATTGACCCGCTGAAACACACCGATGGACATCGCATAGACAAAATGCGCTCCTTCATGCACGAGATAATACGCCAACACCGCTGAAAGCAGTCCTACATATTGCCGAATTCGTTTGTTCATGGTTTCACCTCGAATGATTGTCTGACGGGGCTGCAAAGTCGTTCTCGAAAGCAGGAACGGCCTTTGCGTCTTTGCAAAACCGATTTCCGTTCTTTTTGTGGCGTTGCTCCGTCCAAGGCAAGAAGGACGGAGATCGCGTCTGACGGACCTTCCGCGGCCATCTCTGGCAGCCCAAATGTTCGCATGATTGGATGTATGGGCTATGCTCATTCCGCTGTGATAAAAACAGCAGGCCATGTATTGCTGGTATTTCTGCCTGTCCAGCTTCCAGACGCCCTCCTTGAGCTCCTCCATACGGGAAAGATGGGGAAGAGAATGGATTGAGGCGGTTTCCAAACGCTCTGGCGGAAACCGCATCAATCCCCTTTTCGCGCGTCAACGCATAGGCTGTGTTTGCGAATGTATCCTTCGCGCACTTCGGTTTCGGCGGCGTATTGCCATCTCCGTTGCAAAACGATTGTTTCCAGCTTGTCCGAATAGTCTTTTTGACAAGCTGGCGGACGGGGGAGCAAGTTCTCCCGCCATGGCCACGATTGCAATGCGAGAAGCCCTCTTGTGCACTCCCAGCGAACACGCGTTTTGATCGCCGCCACAATTCTCTTTGTCGATCGTGGATCTGAATCCTTTATCCCGTTCGGCGGGCGCGCCTTCTTCAGAGAATACACAAAAAGGCAGGGCGAAACCCCTGGAGTTCGAAAGCTTTGTCCTGCGATTCCTTCCGGTCAGAATCCGTTGCCAGGCGCAGACAGCCGTTTTCTGCACCGGGATTCGCCGCTCGCAAAGGCATTTTGAGGGCATGAATGCCGCTTCTTTGCTGTGTTGCGGTCCTTTTCAAAGGCCCCGGCGTTCCCGGAACGCTGAGCATTTCTGCCGGCAGACCGCTGGCATCGATTTCGGCAGACGCGGCGCGAATGACGACGGCATCAAAAAAGAGCGCTTCTGGTGTGTTGAATATGGATGGCTCCTTTTGCGTGGCGTGCTTCCACAAGCACCGTGTAAGCGCCGCTTTCCGGAATGTTTACGGAAAAATCCGTGGTTCCCTTTCCGTTTCCGCAATAAATCGCAGTTCCGTCCGGCGCGATGATCTCCATGCGCAAAGCGCCTTTCTCTGTTTCAAACCGGATTTGAAGAACATCGCCCTTGTGCAGCCCCAAAGTATGCTGATCGGTTCCGTTCATGCGCTCAATATCCAACAGATAAGCATCCGGATTTTTCACACGGCTGCCTGTGAAGCCCTCCTGATTGTAACGGAGCAGGAATGCCGTCGTCCCTGCAAGAAACAGCAGCAAAATTCCGGCCAGAATCCGTTTGCTACTTTTCGTCATTGTCTTCACCGTGACTTCCTTTCTTGATACAGGTTCCAATGGCCAGACCGATCAGCATCCCCAGGGAAATGCCGATGACTGTGTTGTTTCCAAGGGAGGTTCCGATTGCGGTTCCAAAGCACATTCCCAGGCACATGCCCTCTGTCCCGCAATCGCCGGTTTGTTCTTCTTTTTGCTTCTTCCTGGCGCCTTTTGCAAA
>JAQXRL010000224.1 GCA_029218505.1 Eubacteriales bacterium
AGGCAAAACCGTCCGCCCCGAATTCGTGGCGGACGGTTTTTCATTCGCTCATGCTTCGCCGTTCAAGGGTTTGTGCCGAAGATAATAGGGCGTGAAGCACAAAAACGATATGCCGCACAAAATGGCGCACAGATAAAATACGTTCTGTCTCCCCATCCAGTCCGCCAGCAAGCCTCCGCCCAGATTGCCTGCCACCCGCGCCACGCCAAAGGAAACCACCGCCAGCAGCATTTGTCCGGAGGCCTTCAATTCCGGCGGCACCGTTCGGTCAATATACAGGGAAGAAGTCACCGTGATGACAATAAAGCCCATGCTGTGCAAAAGCTGGCTGAGCATCACCACCAGGGCATTGTCGCAGGAAGCGACAATGATCCAGCGCAAGCTTAACATCAAGGCAGACACGCACATCAGCTTGCCCGCGCCAAAGCGCCGGAACAGGCGGTCGCTGTTCAGCAAAAAGGGCGTCTCGCTCACGGCCGACAAAAAATAACACCACCCCAGCAGCGCGCTGGTACCTCCGGGCAGAGAAACAAAGTGCGGCGAAAAAAATGTATAAAAATATCCCATGGTAATCTGCAAAAGCATGGCAAACAGCATCAGCAGCATGAGTTCGCGGTTTTTCAGCAGCGTGGAAAACGACATTCTGCGTCCGCCGACGGCCTGCATGCCCGGCGTCCTGGGCAAGACCCACGTGGCAAAAAACATTCCCCCGCACAGGGCCGCCGTGCAATAAATGGCGCGCGTTTCGTGTCCCTGGGTGATGATCCGCCCGAACAGCATCGACGCCACCGCAAAAGAAAGGCATGCCATCAGCCGGATCGGGCCAAAGGGCTTGCGGCCGCCTTTGTACAGCGCCTCCAGAATAATCGAATCGCCCATGGGCTGAATCGACGTATAAAACACGGAAAACAGGCATGCCAGCATCAGCAGCGGCAGAAAGGACTTTGCCAGCAAGTATGCCAACATGGACAGCATGGCGCATGCGGCCAGCAGGCGCAGCACGTTGTTTTTGCTGTTGCTGCGATCTGCCGTGATGCCCCAAATGGGCTGCGCAATCAGCGAAACCAGCGCGATGCAGGCATAAATTACGCCAATTTGGCCCGCGCTGAATCCCCGTGCGGTGTAGTATAGCGACATAAAGCCCTGGAACACGGAATTTGTCACATAATATGATATGAGGAACAACGCAAAACGATAAGGATAACCGCCATCTTGTGTATGCATACCAACCATCTCCACTGTCATATGGGACGCGCGGCGCACGTTTTCCCGCAGCCCTGTTTTGTATCATAGCACAGTTTTCGGATTTTTTCCATAGCATTCGTGAATATTTCCCGGACGCATGTTCGCGCGGGATTTTTCGTGTTGCAAATTGCGCGCAAATCGGGTACAATGAATCGGAAGCATACCGAAGGGAATGATGAAACTTGTATAGATTAATTGCCTCGGACATGGACGAAACCTTGCTGGATCGTCAGGGCCGAATCACGCCCCGCACCTTGCGGGCGGTACGGCGCTGCATGGAGGCAGGCGCGCTTTTTTCCCTTTCCAGCGGCAGAATGCTGGAAGCGATGCGGGAACAGGCAAAGGAAATTGGCGTGAACGCCCCCATGATCATGTTCAACGGCGCAATGATTTACGATATGGCCGCGGAAAAGACGTTGTTTCAACGGGCAATTCCCGCCGATACCGCCCGAAAAATTTGCCGCATGGCGGAAGAAATGAACCTATACATTCAAACCTATCCGGGAGAAGGATATTTTTGCCCCGAACGCATCGACCTTACCTTCTCTTATGAAAAGCGCATTCGCGTTCAGGCGCAGGAAGTCCATATGCCGCTGTCAAAATGGGTAAGCCAGGACGCGGTCAAACTGTTGGCGCTGGGCCATGACGCCCAGGAAATTCAACAGGCCATGGCGCGCTTCAAGGAAGCGTTTCCCCAAGGCGTGAATTTTATGTGTTCCCATCCGACATATTTGGAAATCGTCGCCCAGGGCATCGACAAAGGACAGGCCATGGACGAATTGGCCAAGGCGGCAGGCGTGGATCGCGCCGAGACGCTGGCCTTTGGCGACGGCCAAAACGACATCCCCATGCTGTTGGCCGCCGGCACAGGCTATGCCATGGCGGATTCTGCCGCCGCAAAGATCGAAGGAGTGCGCATTGCGCCGCCCTTCCATGAAGACGGCGTGGCGCAGGTGCTGGAAGATCTTCTGGATCAGGGCCTGATTGGAAGGGGATGATCCCATGGTGCGAGAGGACGATTTTGTCAAAGCCCTGGGGTTGACCACGCTCATTCCCAGCGAAAGCAAACACCTTTCCATTGAGGAAAGCAACTGCAACCGTCCCGGGCTGCAGCTGGCGGGCTATTGGGATTTCTTCGGCTTCGAACGGCCGCAGATTCTGGGGCTTGTGGAAATGACCTATCTTTCCATGCTGGATGACGCAACCCGCCGCGAACGCCTGTCGAAATTCTTCAGTTACGATTTGCCCTGCATCATTATCTGCCGGGACATTCCCTGTTTCGACGAAATGCTGGTGCTGGGCGCCGCACGCAAGATTCCCATTTACACCACGCCCCAGGAAACGACCTATTTTGAAACCGACCTGATCGACTTTTTGAACAACTATCTGGCGCCACGGGAAACCCGCCACGGCGTTCTGGTGGACGTATATGGCGCGGGCCTGCTCATTACGGGCAATTCCGGCGTGGGCAAAAGCGAGGCCGCGCTGGAATTGGTCAAGCGCGGACACCGGCTGGTGGCGGACGACGTCGTGGACATTCGCCGCGTGTCGGACGAGCTCATTGGCGAAGCGCCGGAACTGGTGCGCCATTTCATGGAAATTCGCGGCGTGGGCATTATCGACATCGCCACCATGTACGGCGTTGGCGCGGTCATTCGCCAAAAACCCATCGACATGGAAGTCCATCTGGAACTTTGGCAAAACGGCAAGGAATACGACCGGCTGGGACTGACGGATCAGTACACCCAAATTCTGGGCGTAAAAATTCCCAGCATTCTGATTCCCATTCATCCGGGGCGCAACCTGGCCATTGTTCTGGAGGTCGCGGCGCGAAATCTGCGGCTGAAGCAAATGGGATACAATGCCGCCGAGGTGCTTACCAAGCGGCATATGCGCAACATTGATCCTGATCATCCAGAATAGACAAAGAATCGGAGGCATCAAGCATGTATTATGTAGGCATTGACGTAGGCGGAACCGGTTTGAAGGCAGGCGTGGTAAACGAACAGGGCAAAATCATCGCCAAGGCCAGCTGCCCGACCGGCGTTGAACGCGGCCCGGAACCGGTCATCCACGATATGGCCATGCTGGCCAAGCAGGCCATTGCCCAAAGCGGCGTGCCCATGGAAGAAGTGGCCGCCATTGGCATTGGCATTCCCGGCATTATGGATCCCGAAACCGGCATCGTGCCTTTCTGCACCAATTTGTTCTGGCACAACGTTCCCCTGGTGGAATGGATGCACAGAGACATTGACAAGCCCATCTTCGTCGGAAACGACGCCACCGTGGCCGGGTTGGCCGAATCCGTGGCAGGCGTGTCCGCCGGCGCAAAAAACAGCATCTTTATCACCCTGGGCACCGGCGTGGGAGGCGGCATCGTGCTGGACGGCAAACCGTTTTCCGGCGTGCATGGCGTCGCTTCCGAAATCGGCCATATGATCGTGGTGGTGGACGGAGAAATGTGCACATGCGGCAATCCCGGCTGCTGGGAGCGTTATGCCAGCGCAACGGCCATTATCCGCATGGGCAAACAGGCGGCGGAGAAAAATCCTCAGGGCGCTTTGGCCAGGGCCGTAAACGGCAATTTGGAGGAGATCACCGCCAAGCACGTCATGGATCTGGCGAAGGCCGGCGATCCGGATTGCCTGGAAATCTTCCATCAATATGTGAAATACCTTTGCGTTGGCATTGTGAACCTGATCAATCTGTGGGATCCCGAAATCGTGGTGCTGGGCGGCGGCGTATCCTACACAGGGGAATTCCTGCTCGACGCCGTTCGGAAAAAGCTTCCGGAAATGGTGTTTTACAAGGCCATGCCCTTTGCCCGCATAGAACTGGCAACCCTGGGCAACGACGCCGGCATCATCGGCGCGGCCATGCTGGGCCGGTGACAGGAGGATGAACGCATGCGCGCATATGAGCGTTTTCTGAACTACATTCAATTTGACACTGCCTCGGACGAAAGCAGCGAAACCTGTCCCAGCACGCGAAAGCAGTTGGCGCTTGCCAACGCGCTGGTGTGCGAAATGCGGGCGCTGGGCATTGCGGACGCCCGGGTGGACGACCACGGCTATGTGTACGGCTCCATTCCCGCCACGGACGAGAGCATGCCCGCAATCGGTCTGATCGCCCACATGGACGTGGTGGATTGCGTACCCTGCGTTCCCATGCGGCACCGGATCATAGAAAACTACGATGGCGGAACCGTCGTTCTGGACAGCGGCGACGTGCTGGACGCGTCCGCCTATCCCGCGCTAAAGGCATGCGTGGGCAAAGATTTGATTGTCACCGATGGGCGGACCATTTTGGGCGCGGACGATAAGGCCGGCATTGCAGAAATCCTTACCGCCGTGGAACTTCTGCGGGAAAGGCCCCAGGCGCGTCACGGCAGAATTGCCATTGCCTTCACGCCGGATGAGGAAATCGGCCGGGGCGCGGACCGTTTTGATGTGGCCGGCTTTGGCGCGGACTTTGCCTATACGGTGGACGGAGGCGCCGTTGGATCCATCGAATACGAAAACTTCAACGCCGCTTCCGCAAAATTGCAGGTGCGCGGCGTATCCATTCATCCCGGCGCCGCCAAGGACAAGATGAAAAACGCGTCGCTGATCGCCATGGAATTTGCGTCGCTGCTGCCCCCGGATGAAATTCCCGGAAAGACGGAAGGATATCAGGGCTTTTTTCACCTGACAGACATGACCGGCGAGGTGGAGCACGCCTGCCTGCGATACATCATTCGGGACCACGACAAGGCGCGCTTTGCCCGGCGCAAGGAACAGTTCGCCCAGGCGGCGGCGGAGATCAATCGCCGCTACGGCGAAGGGACTGCTTCCGCGGAAATTGTCGATTCTTATTATAACATGCGCGAGGTTCTGGAAACGCACATGGACGTGGTGCGCCGGGCGGAACAGGCCTATCGCGCGGTCAACATCCAACCGTACGCCGAACCCATTCGCGGCGGCACCGACGGTTCGCGGTTATCCTTCATGGGCCTGCCCTGTCCCAATCTGGCAACCGGCGGCATGAACGGCCACGGCCGCATGGAGTGCATTGCCGTTCAGGACATGGACGTCATGGCGCAAATGCTGGCAAACCTGTTGGCGCCCCAGGCGTAACTCCCCCGTCTTTGGGGATCCAACGCGCGTTTCCCGGAGAATGTTCGGAAAAAACGCGTTTTGACGGGAATGTTTGCGGAATGGGCAATAAAATGTTCGTATATTTAACGCAGTATTGAGGAAAATATACTTTACAGATGTATGACAACGCGGTATGATGTTGGCATTCCCTGGCTGGATATGTTTACTTTAGGAGGAGAAGTCATGAAGAAGCTGGTTGTTCTTGTCCTGACGGTGGCAATGATGCTGACGATGTTCGCAGTATCCGCCTCCGCCGAATCCAACCTGAAGGTTGGCGTTATCTTGGTTGGCGACGAAACCGAAGGCTACACCTTGGCGCACATGGAAGGCATCAAAGCCGCCGCGGCCGCACTGGGAATGTCCGACGACCAGATCCAATGGAAATACAAGGTTGCGGAAGATTCTTCCTGCTATGAAGAAGCGTTAGATCTGTATGGCAAGGGCTGCACGGTGATCTTCTCCAACAGTTACGGCCACCAGACCTTTATGGCGCAGGCTGCTGAAGAACTGCCGGATTGCACCTTCGTGGCCATGACGGGCGATTTTGCCGCCGTCAGCGGCATCGCAAACCTGAAAAACGCCTTCACCGCCGTATACGAGTCCCGCTACGTTTCCGGCGTTGTGGCCGGATTGAAGCTCAAAGAGCTTACCGAAAACGGAACCTTGACCGTTGAAACCCAGCCCGAAAGCTTCGATGAGAACGGCAACATCAAAATCGGTTACGTGGGCGCATATGACTACGCTGAAGTCGTTTCCGGTTACACCGCTTTCTATCTTGGCATCAAGTCCATCATGCCCAATGTTGTTATGGAAGTCAATTACACCAATTCCTGGTTTGACATTGACAAGGAAGGCGCCGCCGCCGAAGCCCTGATGGCCAACGGTTGCTGCATTATCGGTCAGCATGCAGACTCCACCGGCGCACCCGCCGCAGTTGAGAAGAAGCAGTCCGACGGCATGATCGTCTATTCCGTAGGCTACAATATCGACATGATCGAAACCGCTCCCCACGCTGCTCTGACTTCTGCCGGCAACAATTGGGAAGTATATTACACCTATGCGTTCCAGGCCGCAATGAACGGCGAAGAGATCGCCACCGATTGGGCGGAAGGCTATTCTGAGGATGCGGTGCACATCACTCCTCTGAACGATGCCTGCGTTGCCGAAGGCACTGCCGAATATATCGAAGGCGTCATCTCCGCTTTGAAGGACGGCAGCCTGAAGGTGTTCGATACCGCCACCTTTACCGTGAACGGCGAAACCATTTCCTCTTACGAAGTGGATTTGTCCTTCATGGATTGGAGCACCATGACCGCCATTTACGAAGGCGAAAAGGTTGAGTGCATCGTGGACGGCGCGTTTGCCGAGTCCACCTTCCGCTCTGCTCCGTACTTCGATATCCGCATTGACGGCATCGTGGAGAAGAAGTAATTCAAGCGTTTGGTTTTGCGGAAAGGGGAAGCTTTCACGGCTTCCCTTTTCCGGTTTTCCAGGATTGATCAGGGGCGGGTTGAGCGCGCCCGAAAGGAGTGGACATCTTCGATGTTGGACTGCGCAATCCAGCTGAAAGACTTGACAAAGACCTTTGGTCGGGTGTACGCCAACAAGAACGTATCGCTGGAGGTTCGAAAGGGCGAAATTCTCTCCCTGCTGGGCGAAAACGGCAGCGGCAAGACGACCCTGATGAACATGATTTCCGGAATCTATTATCCCGATAGCGGTCAAATCTTCGTAAACGGCAAGCCCGTGGACATACGTTCTCCCAAGGACGCGTTTGATCTGGGCATCGGCATGATCCATCAACATTTCAAGCTGGTGGATGTATTCACGGCGGCGGAAAACATCGTGTTGGGGCTAAAGGAAAAGGGCGGCTTGGACATGAAAGCCGTAAAGGCCAAAATTCGAGAAATCTGCCAGCGCTATCATTTTGACCTTTCCTGCGATCAGAAGGTCTATGAAATGAGCGTTTCCCAAAAACAAACGCTGGAAATCGTAAAGGTGCTCTATCGCGGCGCGAACATCCTGATTCTGGACGAACCCACGGCCGTGCTGACGCCCCAGGAAACGGAGCATTTGTTCGATGTGTTGCGCATCATGAAGCAGCACGGCAAGGCAATTGTCATCATCACGCACAAGCTGCACGAAGTATTGGAGATTTCCGACCGTGTGTCCATCATGCGCAAAGGCGAATATATTGGCACGGTGGATACAAAAGACGCCACGGAACTGTCCCTGACCGAAATGATGGTGGGGCAACGCGTTTCTTTGGACATCGAGCGTCCCACGCCCGTTCATCCCACAAAGCGTTTGTCCGTGCAGCACGTTCGCTGCGTCAACAAAGAAGGATTCGTAACTTTGGATGACGTGAGCTTCGACGCCTATGGCGGAGAAATCCTGGGCATCGCCGGCATATCCGGCAGCGGACAGAAAGAGCTGTTGGAAGCCATCGCCGGTTTGCAGCCAACGCAAAGCGGAGCCAGCATAACCTTCATGCCGGCGGATGGTTCCTCCCCAAAGGAACTGATCGGCAAAACCCCCAAGGAAATCAAGGAACTTGGCGTGGCGCTGTCCTTTGTTCCGGAGGACCGGTTGGGCATGGGACTGGTGGGCTCCATGGGCATGACCGGCAACATGATGCTGAAAAGTTACGAAAACGGCCACGGCATCTTCACGCAGCGCAAGCAACCCAAGCATCTGGCGGAAAGCATTCGGGATGAACTGCACGTGAACACCCCAAACCTGAACACGCCCGTGCGCCGCTTGTCCGGCGGAAACGTGCAAAAGGTGCTGGTAGGCCGGGAAATATCCGCCGGGCCCACGGTTCTGATGACAGCCTATGCCGTTCGGGGATTGGACATCAATACATCCTATACGATTTATCGCCTGCTGAACGAACAGAAGAAAAAAGGTGTGGCGGTCATTTACGTCGGGGAAGATCTGGATGTGCTGGTATCCCTGTGCGACCGGATTCTGGTATTGTGCGGCGGCAGAATGAACGGCATTGTGGATGCCCGCACCGTTACCAAAGAGGAAATTGGTCTGCTCATGACCAAACGGGAAGGAGACCTGAGCCATGTCGGGTGAATTCAGGCAAGCAACCCCTGTGCGGGAACCCTTTATGCGCATTGTAAAACGCGACGGCATGCGTGTTTTTCACAGGATCTGGGTGCGCATCGCGGCAATCATCCTGGCCCTGGTCGTTGACGCGCTGTTTATTTATTTTGTTACGGGCCTGAATCCACTGGACGTATACGGCGTTATGTTTGGCGGCAGCTTCGGCAGCAAGATTCGGTTTTTGTGGTCCGTGCGCGATCTGGTCACGCTGTTGATCGTCGGAATCGCCTTGGCGCCTGCGTTCAAAATGCGATTTTGGAACATTGGCGGCGAAGGTCAGATTCTCATGGGCGCGTTAATGAGCGCGCTGTGCATGGTATATATCGGAACAAAGGTGCCATCCGGCGTGTTGTTTCTGATCATGGCCGCCACCAGCATTCTCATCGGCGCGTTTTGGGCATTCATCCCGGCATATTTCAAGGCCCATTGGGGCACCAACGAAACCCTGTTCACCCTGATGATGAACTATGTTGCCACCGCGTTTGTGGCCTGTTCCACGAACATCATGCGCGGACAGGCATCCTCTCTGGGCAAGCTGAACATGGGAAACAAAGCCGGCTGGTTTCCCAGGTTGTTTGGACAATATTTCACCATCAATGTCATCGTCGTTCTTTCGCTGATGGTGCTGATGTATGTTTATCTAAAATACAGCAAGCATGGATACGAGATTTCCGTGGTAGGCGAAAGCGAAAACACCGCCCGCTATGCCGGAATCAATGTAAAAAAGGTCATGATACGCACCATGCTGATTTCCGGCGCAATTTGTGGATTGGCGGGCTTTCTGATCGTGGGCGGCAAGGACATGACCGTATCCGTCAATACCGCCGGCGGGCGCGGGTTCGACGCCATTATTGTGGCATGGCTGGCCAAATTCAACACGTTTACCATGGCGTTGATTTCGTTTTTGTTGGTATTCCTGGAAAACGGCGCCAAAGAAATCGCATCCAACTACAACTTGAACGATTTTGCTTCCGATATTATCAGCGGCGTGATTTTGTTCTTCATTCTTGGCTGTGAATTCTTTATCAATTACAAGCTGGTCTTCCGCGGCAAGGCTCACAAGGAGGTGTCCGTGCGTGTCTAACCTGATTGCGTGGATTATTCGCGCCATCCCCTTCGGCACGATCATTATGTATGGCGCCATGGGCGAAATCATGACGGAAAAGTCCGGCAACTTGAACCTGGGCGTTCCCGGAATTATGTATCTGGGCGGTTTTGCGGGATACGCCAGCGCCTATTATTACGAAAACAGCGCAGCGAACCCGAATCTGTTTTTCTGCATCGCTCTTGCCATGATATGCTGTATTCTGGCTTCCATGGCTGGCGGGCTGATTTTCAGCTTTTTGACCATTACCTTGCGCGCCAACCAAAACGTATCCGGTCTGGCGCTCACCACCTTTGGCATGGGCGTCGCCAATTTCTTTGGCGTATTCATCCTGAATGGCTCCAGCTATTCTGCCGCGCCCATCGCCAACAAGGCTTTCAGCGCAAAAATCCCCGTTCTGTCCTCCATGGGCGTCATCGGGCAGATGTTTTTCAGTTATGGCTTTCTGGTGTACGCGGCAATCGTCCTGGCAATTGCGCTGCATTGGTTTTTGAACAAAACGCGCGCCGGACTGAATCTCCGCGCCGTTGGTGAAAACCCGGCAACGGCGGACGCCGCCGGCATCAACGTAACCAAATACAAATACATGGCGACCTGCTGCGGCGCGGGAATTTCCGGCATTGGCGGACTATACTACGTGCTGGACTACAACCGCGGCATTTGGGCCACGACGGGGCAAATCGAAGCCTTGGGCTGGCTGGCCGTGGCGCTGGTCATCTTTACGACATGGAAGCCCCTGAACGCCATTTGGGGCGCATATCTGTTTGGCATTCTGTATTGGTTGTATCAATATTTGCCCAACCTAATGGGCTTTTCCTTGCCCAATTACGCCATGGATCTGGTTCAAATGGTGCCGTACGTGGTTACCATCGTGGTGCTGATCGTGGTCAGCTTGCGCAAAAAGCGTGAAAATCAGCCGCCCGCCCACCTGGGATTGGCGTATTTCCGCGAAGAGCGCTGACCGGCGCATGGCATGCGATTCCGTTTTATTCCAGACAAAAATTTGCGCGAACCCGAAAAGGTTCGCGCAAATTTTTGTCCTGCCCTTCAGAACACAACCTCCATGCCGTCGTAGGCGGTCAGAAATCCTTCCGGACGCAAAATGGCCTCCAATTCCTCATGCGTGCGAGCAGTATTGTGGGAAAAATGGGATGCGATCATAACGGTATGTTCCCCGATACAATTCTTTTGCGCCATTTTGTCCCGCACCCGAAGAATATCCGGAATTCCCATATGATTGCTTCCTTCCGAAGCCAGGCCCATGGTGCAATCCAGGCTAACACAATCAAATTGCATGCCCGCAATGTATTCCCAAACGCGATCCGAAAAAATTCCCGTATCGTGTGCGTAGAGCAATCGTTTCCCGTCTCGCTCAACGATATACATCAGGCAACGCTGTCTTCGGTCGTGGCAGGCAGGCATGGCGGTAATCACGTAATCCTCCACCGATGCGGGCGCAAAATCCGCCATTTGCCGCCCTTGAATGGAAGCGACCTGTTTTCCATATGTCTTATGCAGATTCTCTAAAATGCGCATCATCTCTTCATTGCCATACAGGGTAAAATCCCCACGGACTTCATGCGCATAAGGCGGCGTGCGCCACAGCAATTCCATGGGCTGCAAATGATCCTCATGGGTGTGAGTCATGAGACAGGCATGCATTTCATGCAACGGCAAGCCATCCCGCACAATATGCAGGTTTGTGTCCGGCCCAAAATCCAGCAGCAGCGCGTCATCCACCGTCGCCTGTGCGCGCGTTCGAAGATTCTTCCCACCAAGCGCGCGGGCGCGGCAACAGGCATCGCAGCGGCAAAACAATCCTGGCCATCCTTCCGCGGCAGACGTTCCGTAATACTTCAGCTTCATACGTGCTCCTTTATGCTTTGTTGTAGAATCATTATAACACGATCGTCTCCGGCAAACAATGTCTGTGCGGAGGAATTTTTGGCGCGCGGCCAGCACAAATTGAAGGGAATGGAGGGATGCACATGTCCGCACGCACGCGAACAGCATGGATTTTGATCCTGTCGGTATTGTTCTTGCCCGCATGCATGGCGCAGGAAATCAGCTTTGCCACGCCCAACCCGGCGCCTGTGGCGGAAACGGAACGCCCCGCGCCACAGCTTTCCGCCGCACCCTTGCTTTCCGAAGCGCCCATGGCGCTGAACTGTCCATCCGCGATTCTGCTGGAAGCGGAAAGCGGGCAAATTGTGTTCGCCAAGAACGCTGATGAAAAACGCCCCGTGGCCTCCGTGAACAAGGTCATGACCATTTTGTTGACGTTGGAAGCCGTGGACACCGGAAGGGTATCCATTGACCAGGAAATCACAATTTCCCCAAATGCTTCTGGCATGGGCGGTTCTCAAGTATTGCTGGACACCGGAGAAGTTCAAACTCTGAGCGTTTTATTGAAGAGCATGATTGTGGGCAGCGCCAACGACGCAGCCGTGGCCATTGCGGAATGCCTGTATGGTTCCGAAGAGTTGTTTGTGCAGCGCATGAACGCCCGGGCGGCCGAACTGGGCATGCTGGATACGGTTTTCACGAACTGCACCGGCCTGCCTGCCGACGGGCAATACACAACCGCCCGGGACGTCGCTATCATGACCATGCAGATGCTCCTTCATCCCCTGTATTATGAATATGCCCGCATATGGCTGGACGAAATCGACCATGGCGACGGCCGGCTGACACAACTGACCAACACCAACAAGCTCATCCGCCTGTACGACGGTTGCGACGGCGGCAAGACAGGCTCTACCAAGGCGGCGGGATATTGCGTCGCCGCCACTGCCAAACGCGGCGACATGCGTCTGATTGCCGTGGTGCTGGGCGCGGGAACATCCTCGGATCGCTTTGACGACGCCAAAGCCATGTTTGATTATGGCTTTGCCAACTATCGGCTGTATCCTGTCGCGCAATCCGGCACAAAAATTCGGGGGGAAATTCCCGTTTTGGGCGGCGATCGGGAAGGATTGCCCGTGGAACTGGGCGGCGACTTAACGCTGTTGATGCTCAAAGGCGACGAACAGCGCGTCTCCCTGGAGCCCAATCTGCCGGAAAGCCTAACCGCGCCCATCCTTGCCGGCACGCGCGTAGGCAGCGTCAACGTTGTCATGGATGGCGTCGTGTTGGCGGAAATCCCTGTCGTCGCATCCCAAACCGTAGAGGCAAAGGGATTTGGCAGCGCGGTTCGAAGAATCTGGCAAAACTGGACAATATAACACATACATGCAAAGCGTCAAAAGGAAGGCGCGGAAGCGGTTTTGGGCGGGAAATTGTTGACCCAACCATCCGACCCATGTATACTAAAGGCATACACAAAGGCAAGGAGTGGAAAAAATGATCGGATTGATTGTAGGGGTTTTGACAATTCTGGTCGCGTTCACAGCGTTAGGCTTTGGTTTGGAGGCAAGCCAAAGCGGCAAGCGATTGGTGTGGAAACTGCGTCCCAGGCAAATTTTGAGCATCTTGGGCGTGGGCATCATCCTGACGGGCTGTTTTTCTACGGTGCCGACGGGATATACGGGCATTGTCACGACCTTTGGCAAGGTGGAAAATTTCACCCTGGAGGCGGGTTTTCATTTGATCAGCCCCATTCAAAAAGTGATTCTCATGGACAATCGGGAACAGAAAAACAGCTTCAATTTTTCGGCGTTCTCTTCCGACATTCAGCAAGTGGAAGTAACCGGATCCATCAACTACAACATTGACAAATCCACCGCCATGGTTTTATACAAAGAAGTGGGCACCAATTACTTTGACATATTGATCGCCCCACGCATGCTGGAAAATACCAAGGCCGTGTTCAGCCGGTATTCCGCAGAAAACCTGGTGGCAAACCGGGATGTGCTCTCCACACAAATCTGCGAACGGATGCAGGAAGACATGTCATCCTACGGCATTCGCGTAATCAGCGTAGCCATCGAAGATCTGGATTTCACGGACAGCTTCACCAATGCTGTGGAAGAAAAACAGGTGGCCGCCCAGAACAAGCTTACGGCGGAAACCAAGCAGGAACAGCAGATTATGGAAGCGGAAGCCGCTGCCAAGCGAGACAAAATTGCGGCAGAAACCGCAGCGGAAGTGCAACGGATTAACGCAGACGCCCAGGCTTACGAAATCAGAGTGCGGGCGGAATCCCAGGCCGAAGCAAACAAGCTGATTTCGGAATCCATCAATTCCACGCTGATTGAGTACAATTACGCCCAGTCCTGGAACGGGGAGCTTCCGGACACCTACATTGGCAACGGAGACGCGATTCCCATCATCAACACTTCCTCCAGCCAAACGGATGAGGATGCATCTTCTTCGTCAAAAAGCGCCTCATAAGGCTCGATGA
>JAQXRL010000225.1 GCA_029218505.1 Eubacteriales bacterium
AGGGTGGTGGATTTCAAAAACACCGTCATCGTCATGACCAGCAACGCCGGCGCGCATACCATTAAGAAACAGCGCTCCATGGGCTTTGGAAGTTCCGGAAACGATGAAAAGTCCTATGAGGCCATGAAGGAAAACATCATGGGCGAAGTAAAGCAGATCTTCCGTCCGGAATTTATCAATCGCGTGGATGAAATCATTGTGTTCCATGCGTTGGAGCAGGAGGAGATCGACAAGATTGCCGAATTGATGCTCTCCGGCGTAAAAAAGCGGCTGTTGGAGCGCGGAATTGCCTTGGAAACAGACGAGAAGGCGCTGCGATTGGTGAGCGAGGCAGGTTACGATCTGCAATACGGCGCGCGGCCGCTGCGCAGAGCAATTCAGCGCATGGTGGAAGATGCGCTTAGCGAAGAAATCCTCACGGGCCATATTCAGCTTGGCGACAAGGTGATGGCGACGGCGGAGGATGGAAAGCTGAAGTTTACGCCCATGACGTCCCCGCAGTGCGTCTAGGGAAGGCGTTGGATGAGGGCGCCTGGAGCGTAGTTTCTGTCCCTTGCCATTTCCATGCGTTCATGGAGAAAGCTTTTGTCCCGCCAGTTCTTTTGGAAGAATTGGCGGGATTTTGACCGCGGATGAGAGGAAAAAGATGATCGATATACAAAGATGGATGGAGCAATACTGTCGGGACGTCCGGAAGATGTTTGGGGCGCGCGTGCGATTTGTGGGGTTGCAGGGCAGTTTTGCCCGGGGACAGGCCCGGGAAGGCAGCGATATCGACGCTGTTCTGATTTTGGATGTGTTTACAATGGAAGATTTGTGTGCGTATCGCAGGCTCCTGGATGCAATGCCCCATCGGGCGCAGACATGCGGCTTCGTGTGCGGCGTGGAAGAGCTTCAGGGCTGGAGCAGGGCGGATCTCTTTCAATTGTACTATGACACAAGGGCTTGGTATGGCAGTCTGGAGGAAATGATTCCGCTGTTTACGCGGGAAGAGGCCCGGGAGGCGGCGCGCATGGGCGCGGGCAATTTGTATCATGGCTGTTGCCATAGCATGCTGCATGGCGTCCCGGAAAAAAGCTTCCCATCCATGTGCAAGGCGGCATATTTTGTCCTGCAAGCAGTTTGTTTTGCCCGCACCGGAACGTATCCTGGAAGTCAGGAGGAAATGCGCGCCGGCTGCAGGCCGGAAGAACTGGAAATCCTGGCGATGGCAGAATCGCGGGGAAACGGTGCGGAGGCTGCTTCCGGCATGATGAAATTGGCGGGTTTTGCGGGAAGCGTTCTTCGACAGGAGGCATGAAACGGTGCGCATCCTTTGTGAAACCATCCGGGACAATTTTTATCCCAAGAGAAGCGATCCCACACGAAGGCGCAATGCCGTGCGGGGCATCGTCCTGGACGATTGCGGACGGGTGTTTCTGATGCATATCCAGGGGCGGGACATGTTTGGCGAAAGGGATCATTTCGAGCTTCCGGGCGGTGGAATAGAAACGGGCGAATCCATGGAACAGGCGCTGCGCCGGGAATTGTTGGAGGAAATCGGTTGGGAGATCGATGCGCCGCAGCCCGTCGGAATCATTGCCAACGAATATAACCTTCTTCAGCGGGTCGATGTGCAACATTTTTTTCTGGCGCGGGCGACGCGTTTCGTGGGGCAGCGCATGACCGAATATGAGCGTGGCATCGTCCGGGAAGTTGTGCGCGTCCCGTCCCGAGAGATTTTGTCCATGTATGATTCCCGCGCGGTGGAAAATGTGGGCGTGGAAATTCATGCGCGAGACAGAATTGCCGTGGCGGAAGCGTTGCGGTGCATGGAACAGAAGTCATAATGCACGTTTCCAAAGAAAAAAGGTCGGGCGCTCCATGCGTCCAGACCTTCGCCTGTTTCCAAAGCCACGACAACGCTGCATTCCGGAACGGGCAGCGGGGCAAAACAAGCAGGACGGACGGCGCGAACGTCCGTCCTGCATTTGTGAACATCTCAGGCGAGCACAGTTCCCTTTTCCTGCACGTCAAAAAACGCGATGACAGATGCGGTGTTTTCCGGGAAAACGGTTTGCATGGCCGCAGAAATGTGCGTCAGCGTTCCTCATCCTGAAGCCCGCCGTCGCACAAGCCGTCTTTCATGCGCGTGCATGACTGGCAAAGCGCGCCGTTATACGCGCCGTACAGGCCGCACCGTCCCGGTGTCGTTGCATCTTCCCGATACCGGTCCCGCGCAATGCTGCCGCCGGAGTTCCTCTCCAGCGATTTTTCATCCAGCCGTCGCTTCATTTCCAATACACTCATACAGACGCTCCTTTCTATTCGACCACGGTCGTTTTTTGCTTCGAAGCCTCTCTATGTTTCTTCTATTATAACATAAAATTCTAAAAAGGTCAACGAAAACGCAGCGAATCCGATGGAAGCCTTCCAAACGCACGCCGGGGTTCAAAACAAAGGATCTGCGTCAGGCTGCGGGGGCTTGGTTTCGTTTCCCGAAGAAATATCGTTCAGAAAACGCCCCAGGATGCCGCCGGGCGAATAAGCCACGGGAGCGCTTTCGCTGCCTGTGAGCAGAACGCCCATTTCGTGCAACAGGCGATGTCGAGGCAGAACGGTGTATTCATAGTATGCGTTTTTTGCTGCGGAGGTGTCGGTGAAGGAAAGAATTTCATTTTTTGCGCCGGAAAGCGTTGCCAGCACCTGTGCGTCTCCGTCGGTGTTTCTGCGCAGCAGCAAGTATTCGGCGTTGCTGTCCAAACAGGAAAAGGACACGAGGATTCCGCCATCGACATTTTGAATGGAAACATCCTGGGGAGGTTCCGGCGCGTCCCATAAGCTGGTGGTATCCTGGGGCAAATCGCTGGAGGGGAACAGTTCGATGGAGGCATATTGAGATGGCGTGGAATCGGAAGCCAGCAGCACGCTGCCTTGCTGGGAAAGCGCCAGACGATCGATCACCGCCCTGCGCAGACCGCTGGGCAGTTCAAAATCCCGGCCTGTCAAGGGGATGCTTTTCAGCAAATTCGCACATAACCTGGCCGGAAAGCTGCTGCCGCCCAAATAGGACGCCAGGGCGTGGCTGGAATCAGGCTGGTCAAACCCCATCCAGGAACAAACGGCGATTTCGGGCGTATAGGCCGCCGTCCAGATGTCCCGGGTTTGGCCATCCTCCATGCTCACCGTGCCGGTTTTTCCCGCCACAGGCGCGCGAACCGATGCGAGCGCCTTGGCGCTGCCGGTGGTTGCGGCGGTTTTTAGCATATCGGTGATGATATATGCGGTTTCCGGTTTCACGGCGCGGCTTTTTTTCGCCTGGTATTCAAATCGCACGTTTCCTTCGGCGGATTCGATGCGCAAGATGGCGTGGGGATCCACGGCGATTCCTCCGTTGGCCAGCGCGCAATATGCGGCGCAGAGCTTGGCAGGGGACACGCCGTAGGTGAGGGCCCCCAGCGCCAGGGACAGATTCGCGTCGCTGTCTTCCAGCGGAATTCGAAAGCGCTGTGCGTATTCCCGCAAAAGGTCTACGCCAATCTCGTCCGCCAATCCCACCGTGGCTACGTTCAAGGAGCGGGACAGCGCCTCCCGCATGGGAATCAATCCGTAATAGTTGCCGCCTGCGTTGGAAGGAGCGTATCCGCCCGGGAATTCCCGCTGAGTATCATTCAGCAAAGTGGTGGGGAGATAGCCCATTTGGTCCACGGCGGCGGCATAGGTGGAAATGGGCTTAAAGGCGCTGCCGGGCTGGCGCGCGATGGAAGTGGCGCGGTTCAGTCCTCTGCGCACATCATAGGAGCGCCCGCCCTCCAAAGCCAGAATGCCGCCGGTTTCCGTGTCCATCGCCACCATGGCGGCTTGGCAAGGCGTGCCATCCGAGGCAGGATCCGGAAAGTTCACGCCTTGGGCGAAGAGCAGATCCATTTGCGCTTGAATTGCGGGATCGTATGCCGTGTATATGGCGTAGCCGGCGGAAAGGATTTCCTCCGTGGTGCATTGCAGCGCCGTTTCCGCTTCGGTTAGCACCTGATCCGCATACCATCCGCCGCCGTTTCGGGAGCGATTTACCAGCGAAACGCCTTCGCGTTTTGCCTGCTCCGCCTGCTGCGGAGAAATGAAGTCATGTTCCGCCATCGTGGTCAGAATCATGTCTCTGCGCGCGATGGATTTTTCCGGATTGATATGGGGGGCATAGGAGGAGGGGGATTTGATGATCCCCGCCAGCATGGCGGCCTCCGCCAAGGACAGATCCGACACGGATTTGCCGAAATAAACCCCGGCTGCGGTCTGAATGCCATATGCGCCGTTTCCAAAATATACTACGTTCAAATAGCATTCCAGAATTTCATCCTTGTCCATGACGCGTTCCAATTGCGTGGCCAGCACGATTTCCTGTGCCTTGCGGGACAAGGTTTTTTCGCTGGTGAGGTGGGTCAGCTTGATCAATTGCTGGGTGATGGTGGACGCGCCCTGGGAGAGACTCATGGTTTTGATGTCCGCCCAAAGCGCGCCGAAAATGCGCACCAGATCAAAGCCGCCATGACGGTAAAAGCGCAGATCCTCCGCAGCGATGAAGGCGTTTCGCACATCCTGGGGAATGTCCTCGATATCCGTCCATACTCGGTTTTCGCTGGCATACAGGGAACCGAAAGGCTCCCCGTTTCGATCATAGAGCACCGTGGTGCGGGGAACTTGCGTCAGCTTGTCTATATCCAGCTTTTGCCAGTTGGGAATGTCCATTTGCCAGATAACAACGCCTGCCAGCACGGCAAAAATGCCTGCCAATATCCACCAAACGCGCCGCTTCAACGCCAAATCACTCCTTTTTCCACTAGTTTTTCCCAGAAAGGCCATGTTTAGACGCGTCTGGCGAAAGTTGTTTGTGGACATTTTGCGTTGAATGCGGTTACAATGATACATGTACAGAGGTGATTCAATGAAAAGAAGTTGGAATTTGCTGTGCCTCGGAACCTTTGCGGCGACCGTATGCGGCATTGCCTTATCGCTGGCGCAAACGGCGTCCTCCCATAGCGTCTCCGTGGCGTCCAGAGTGCTGTTGTCGGTTTCGGTAATGATGTTTGTGATTCTGGCGCTGTGGCGTCCCCGCGCCATGCGGGAAAGCGCGATAAGCGGGAAAATTGATGGAATGAATGCCGTGGCCAAGCGCCCGGATTGCCGTTTTGAAGACGTTGCCGCCAACGAGGAGGCCAAGCGCAGTTTGATGGAATTGGCGGATTATCTGCGCGATCCGGAAAAGTATGCCCGGTATGGCGCGCGAATGCCCCGGGGCGTAATGCTGTATGGACCGCCGGGAACGGGCAAAACGCTGTTGGCCAGGGCGTTGGCGGGAGAAGCGGGCGTTCCGTTTTTCGCGCTGTCCGGGTCGGATTTCGTGCAGATGTATGTGGGCGTGGGTGCGGGCAGGGTGCGCGAACTGTTCAAAACCGCGCGCAAGGCCGGCAAGTGCGTCATTTTTATTGACGAAATCGACGCCATGGGCAAGAGCCGCGACAACCAGAATTCCGACGAGCGGGATCAGACGTTGAATGCGCTGTTGAGTGAAATGTCGGGTTTTCGCACGGGAGACGGCGTGTTGGTGCTGGCGGCCACGAACCGGTTGGATTCCCTGGATCCGGCGCTGCTGCGCGCGGGCAGATTTGACCGGCAGATCGAAGTGGGCCTTCCCGGCAGGGAGGAGCGTCTCAGCATTTTGAAATTGCACAGCCGAAACAAGCCCATGGATGAAGACGTGGATTTGGAGAAGCTGGCGAGGGAAACCACGCGGTTTTCCGGCGCGTCGCTGGAGAGTTTGCTGAACGAAGCCGCCATTGCCGCGGCGGGCAGGGATGCGGAAAAGATCAGCGCCCAGGACGTGCGGGAGGCGTTTTATCGCACCGTGGCCGGAGCGGATCACGCAATTACGGCCAACGATCAGGAAAAACTGGCGATTGCGTTGCACGAGGCCGGACACGCCTTGGCGATTCGGCTGTTGATGCCGGAAAATCATCTGGCGCGGGTGAGCATTTTGCCCGCAGGCGGCGGTGCGGCGGGCTACAGCCTGTCGATTCCGCCCGAGCGGGTAATGCTGCGCCAGGAGGACATTGAAAACCAGGTGCAGTCCCTTCTGGCGGGACGGGCGGCGGAAATCATGATTGGCGGCGAAGGCGCGCTGACGGCCGGCGCTTCCAACGACTTGGCCAGAGCGACGGAACTGGTGGGCGCCATGGTGATGGAATTGGGCATGGGCGGGGAACCGGCGGTGTCCTTCCGAACCCTGGGGCGCGTGTGCGGCGGCGGCAACGACGGCGCGGAAAAATGCCGGAAGAAGCTGTCCGAATTGTTCGATCGGGTTACGCGCTTGCTTTCTCAGCACGCGCAGACGCTGGTGAAGCTGGCGGATGCCCTCATGGAGCGCGAGGCGCTTGCGGGCGAGGAGATTGACGAAATTTTGGGGACAAGCGTGTCGAATGAAAGACAGGTTTCGGCAAAGTAAGTGGGCGTTCGACAAAGGAATATTACGCCCGGGCATGGAATTCTCCTTCCGACAGGAGGAGGATTCCATGCTTTTGTATGAGAAACGGCGCTCCACCGTCACCGTGCGGCTGGAGGGCGAACTGGACCATGGCGCGGCAGATAAGCTGCGGCCGGAGGTGGATGCGCTCATCATGGATCCGTCGGTGAACCGGCTGGTGTTGGATTTGAGCGCGTTGGATTTTATGGACAGCGCGGGCGTAGGTTTTGTTATTGGCCGCTATAAGGCCATGGCGCGGCGGGGCGGAAGCGTAGCGGTCACGGGAGCGGATCGGGCCATTGATCGGATTTTTACCATGTCCGGGTTGTATCAAATTGTGGAACGGCTGGCCTAGGCGAAAGGAGCGCATATGAAGATCATCAATGAAATGCGGCTGGACTTTCCAGCGTTTGCGAAAAACGAGGCGCTGGCGCGGCTGGTGATCAGCGCCTTCATGCTGCCGGTAAATCCGACGCTGGAGCAATTGGCGGATGTCAAAACGGCGGTATCGGAGGCGGTCACCAACGCCATTGTGCATGGATATCGGGATAAATGCGGCACGGTGCGCATGCATGCGGCGTTGTATGAAAATATGGCGCTCATGGTGGAGGTGATTGACCGGGGCTGCGGAATTGCCGACGTGCGGCAGGCGCGGCAGCCGTTTTACACAACCCAGGAAGGGGAGGAGCGATCCGGCATGGGCTTTACCGTCATGGAGAGCTTCATGGATTCGGTGGAAGTGCGTTCGGAGGTGGGCAGGGGAACCACCGTGCGCATGAAGAAACTGCTGGACGCGCGAGAGGGTGAACCGATTGCGCGCCAGGCATGACGCTGCCGGAAAAAAACCAAAGCACCCGAGCGCTGCTGCTCCAGGCTCAGCAGGGAGACATGGAAGCACGGGAGGAACTGGTGAAGCAGAACCTTGCTCTGGTGAAATACATTGTAAAACGGTTTTTGGACAGGGGTCATGAATACGAGGACTTGTATCAATATGGCTGCATTGGTTTGGTAAAGGCAATCGACCGGTTTGACACCGGATATGACGTGGCATTTTCCACATATGCCGTGCCGGTGATTATGGGAGAAATCCGGCGGTATTTGCGGGACGACGGACCGGTCCATGTAGCGCGTTCCATCCATGACAACGCCGTGCGAATTCAGCGCCACAGGGATCAGGTGATGCGGGAAACCGGCGAGGAACCCAGCCTGGAGGACATTGCTTCCGCGCTGCAGATGAATCGGGAGGACGTGGTTTTGGCGCTGAACTCTGTGCGCAGGCCGCGTTCCCTCAGTGAACCTGTTGGCCAGGGATCCGATATGCTGCTGATGGACGCTTTGGGAAAGGATGTAATTCCCGCGGTGGACATGCGACTTACGCTGGCCAAGCTGCTGCGGGATCTGGACGAGACGGAGCGCTCGCTGATTGTGAAGCGATATTTTTCCTCCCGAACGCAGACGGAAATTGCCCGGGAAATGGGAATCTCTCAGGTGCAGGTTTCCCGCATGGAGAGTAAAATTCTGAAAAAGCTGCGCGCCATGGCGGGCGGATAGTGCAAAGCTGGTGAAAGGCGGCGTCTTGACCGTCCGGCGCGCGGGCGTCGTCGCGGATTGTTGGATGGCGCCAGATGCGCCGGAAACGGAGAGAATTTGTCGTTTTCAAGATGGCGAATGCAACGCTTCGACTTGTTCAGGAAAAGCCGCGCATTCGCCGTTGTGGCATGCCTCGCCATGGGCGGGAAGCAATTGCGGCTTTGAGCGTCCTTTGGCTTTGTTGCGAAATTGTGTCGGCGTCATGCCGCAGATGGATTGAAAGGCTCGGTTGAAGGTGCGTTGGTTTTCAAAACCGCACTCATAGCATATTTGCGTGATGGAGGCGGCGGAACTGGTAAGCAGCAACCGCGCCCGTTCTACCCGCAGCGTGTTGACATAGGTGCAAAAGTTGCATCCCAACCGTTGCGAAAACAAATGGGACAGGGAAAACCTGTTCATGCCCAGCGCACGGGCAAGCGTTTCTAACGTAACGGGCTGATCAAAATTTTCGCCCAGATATCGCATGGCGCGATACACTGCGTCGCTTTCCGAATCATGTTCTGCCCGACGCAGCTTTAACGCCGGAAGCATGCGGGCGAGAATCACTTGTATATATGCGTGCAATACGGCCTCGTCCTGCGCGCCCTGGCGTTCTTCCCGAATTCCCCGCATCATGGCGGAGATGTCCGGGTGCGCATCCCGCGCGGACAAAATGGGACTTTCTGGCCGTGCCGTCAGCAGGACGCGGCCATAATCCGGCGAAATTTCCGGCGGAAAAATCAACATGATGCCCAAACCTTCTTTGCCGCCCGGATAGGCATGCACGTGGCCTGGAAATGCGATTGCCGCATCGCCGGAAGCAAGGGCATATTCCACTCCGTCGATCTGGATGTTTACAGGGCCGGAAAACGCATAGGCGATTTCCACATGCGTGTGCAGATGAGGCGGAAAGGTGAAGCCAAGCATGCCGATCTGAACGCCATTTTCCTTCTTTTCGTAAAACGGTAGCACGATGATCCCTCCCTTCAAAAATATAGCACATTCAGCAACTTTTGTCCATTCTTTACACATCTTTTTACGTTCGCATCTTGCGCGGCATGCCGTATAATGAAGACAAACACATATGGACAGATTCCGAAACCAAACGCTGGAAAGGAAGAATTTTATGAAAAAAGCTTGGATTTTGCAAGGCGGATGGGATGGACATCAGCCGGCGCTCGTGGCAAAGCGGTTCGCCGGCCTGTTGGAACGGCATGACTTCGACGTGCAGGTTTTTGATACGCTGGATTGCTTGGCCGATACGGACGCTCTGGGTCAAGTGGATCTGCTTGTGCCATGCTGGACGATGGGGAGCATTGACCGCCAATATACGCAAAATGTGTCCAAAGCAGTGGGCGCGGGAATGGGATTGGCGGGATGTCACGGCGGCATGTGCGACGCCTTTCGCCAGGACACGGAATGGCAATTTATGACCGGCGGGCAATGGGTGAGTCATCCCGGCGGAGACGGCGTGCAGTACACGGTGAATATTTGCAAAGGTTCCAGCCCGATTGTGGAAGGGTTGGAGGATTTCCAGGTGTGCAGCGAGCATTACTATTTGCATACGGATCCTGCCGTTGAAGTGTTGGCCACGACCCGTTTTCCCTGCGTAAGTTATTATCATCTTTCCAACAAGCCCGTGGATATGCCGGTGGCCTG
>JAQXRL010000226.1 GCA_029218505.1 Eubacteriales bacterium
AAGGTGGAGGCAAGATCGTATGGTGCCGCCTGTGGAATGGGCGCTGTGTCTTCAGCGGGTGCGGTGATGGGCAGAAGCATCACGGCCAGGAGCAACAGGAGCGAGAAAAATGTCCTCATCAATCTTGAACCTCCTTGCATATTTGAGGGAATTCCCTTTTCATAGGATTGCTGGCGTGCGGGGAAGCGCCCGCCGGCCCGAAATTCGCGCTGCAAATTTCTAATCCGGGGTTTGCAGGATTGCCGGCGTGCGGGGAAGAGGCCCGCCCGTTGGCGCGAAACCATTTCCCGCAATTTGCGTCACGCGTTGCAGAAAACGCACAACCATTTCCCAGAACACGAGATGCCCCGTCTCGTCCCGTGCGCTGTCGTATTCGCAGTGTTGATAGCCTGGCATCACATGAAAATCTACCAATTCCATGGGATAATGAAAATGTTCCAGCGTTGCCAAAAGCAGCTTGTTTTGTTCCAAACGGCCGGGCATGTCGTGTTCCGCCGCGAGAATCAGCATGGGCCGTTTGGGTGAAGCATCCTCAATATGGTATAGGGGAGCGGCCGCATCCACCACGATTCGGCGAGGATCCATTCCGCGATGGGCAAGGACGTTGAAATGGGTGGTGGGCTGGCCTGCGTCAAAGAGATAACCGGCAAAATCGTCAGGTTTGCAACCGAACTGTCCGAGATATTCTTTTGCGAAGCACAGCATCATGCTGAGATACGCTCCGGCGGAGGAGCCTCCGATGCAAACGGGACAATCAAGGCCATAATATTGACCGTTTTGCAAAAGCCAGCTTGCCGCCTGCGCGCTATCCACGAGGAAATCAGGATATGCCGCATGGGGAAACATTCGGTATTCTACGCTGACCAGACCAAAGCCGTTTTGCGTGAGCAGCATGGCTGCATCATCCAAACCCTTGCGGCTTCCGTTTTCTAATCCGCCGCCGTGGAGATACATCAATGCACATTTTGGCGCGCCGTCCGGAGCAAAAATGTCCAGCAGGAAATCTTCGCCGTCTACCGATCCATAAGAAACGTCCGCATAAGTTTTCATGGGTTTCCTTCTTTCCCAGAACCTGCTATTCTTCGGAAGGCGCGGATGCGTCCGGTGAAGTAACGGGGTTTTCCAGGCATACAATGGCGGTTTCCGCCTGATGATCCAAAATTTTTGTGACGTGAATGGACAATCCGGCTGTTTCGAGGCTTACCTGAGTGCCGTCCTGAGGCACCGTGCCCAATGCGCCAAAGATCAGTCCGCTAAAGGTTTCATAATCATCGCTGGGCAAAGCAATTCCCAGCGCTTCCGATACATCATCCAAGGACGCGCTGCCGTGGATCTTCCATGTGTGCGGGTCCATTTGCTGAATTTCCGGTTCTTCCTGTTCGGCGTATTCATCGCCCAGATCGCCCACCAGCTGTTCCACCAGATCGTTCATGGTGAGAATTCCCGTCATGCCGCCATATTCGTCCAGAACCACGGCGAAGGTGGTGTGGCTGTGCTTCATGTTGCGGAACAGCACATCCGCTTTGACGCTTTCCGGGACGAAATAGGCGGGCTTTACGGCTTCCGCCATGACGCGTTCGCGGGTTTTTTCCTCCAGACGGAAATAGTCCTTGGCGTTCAGAATGCCAATAACGTTGTCCGCCGTGTCGTCGCATATGGGATAACGGGTATGCCGGCTGTCATGGATGGTCTTCTGCCAGGCATCCATGTCGTCGTCCAGCCACAGCAAGGCAACCTCCGTGCGATGGGTGGCGATTTCTCCGGCGGTAAGGTCGTCGAATTCAAAAACGTTTTGGATGAATTCTTTTTCTTCATGATCGATGGTGCCCTTTTCGCTGCCCACATCCACCATCATGCGGATTTCTTCCTCGCCCACATCTTCCGGCTGAGCGTTCGGATCGATGCGCATGATGCGCAGAATCGCGTTGGTGGAAATGGTTAAAAGCCAAACGATGGGGGCGAACAGTTTGGCGATCCCGCTGATGGCGGTGCTCATTCCCAGCGCCAGGGCCTCCGTTTTGCGCATCGCGATCTGTTTAGGCACCAGTTCGCCGAACACCAATGTAAAATAAGACAGAAGAATGGTAATCAACACAACGGCGATGGCATTCAACGTGGACGCGGGAATTTTGACGCCCAAGCCAATGAGCCAATCTACCAGTCTGTCGGAAAAGTTTTCCGCAGCAAATGCGCTGCCAAGGAAACCGGACAGCGTAATGGCAACCTGAATGGTGGCGAGAAAGCGGGCAGGTTGGCTGGTGAGCTTGATGAGACGGGCGGCGCGTTTGTCTCCCTCCGAAGCCAGCTTCGCCAGTTTGCTGTCATTCATAGAAATGACTGCAATTTCAGCACAGGCAAAGACCGCGTTCAGGGCGATCAACAGAAATTGCAAGAAAAGCATGCCAAAGACCGAGTTTTTCAAATTCAACCCTCTTTCTTCCATGTCCAGGTTTTGGAAATGCGAAACAGCAAAAAAACATGACCAACGCCCTCCTGAATGGAGGACGAAAATCATGCCTCAAAGAACATTGGCGCTATTCACAAAATGACAGATACTTCGGTCGCCGTCATTGCCAAAGGCGTCGTCCATGGCTGATGCGCAATTCCTTCCAAATTTATTCTCAACTTCATTATACGGGAATTGCGGGATTCTGTCAACGCCGAATTGGAAATTTTCCGGATTTCTCCCGGAAATTTGCGCGGAACATCAAGCCGCCTGGCAAACGGCGGCTAAGAGTTTTCCTGAAGCTTGTGTTCAAATTCCTGCCAGGAATGGGAAAAGACGTGATGGGCGAAGGCTTCCTTTAAGCCGCTCACCTGCTTTAGGCGAATGACTTCGTCCAACTCCATGCCCAGATACTGGCAAATGCGTGCATCATCCCATCCGCGATTGGACAGCGTGCAAACGATGTGGGACATGTCCGGAATCTGATGGGTTCCGCGGGCACGGTTGTGGCGAATGGTGCTGGCGATTCGCTGGTCAATGGGCTTGTCGATGACCACCACCGGGATTTCCTCCAAATGAAAAAATTGCGTTGCGCACAAGTAACGGTGAAAGCCGTCCACGATTTCATAGATGTCCCGTTCCGGATCGTGATAGGCCACAACGGGTTGGGTATATCCGTCCTCCTCAATGGAGATCCTTAACAGGTTCAGTTCCGGACCCGCCATGCGGTTGGGGTTGTAGTCGTTGGCCGAAATTTTCGCGATTGGTATCATTTGGACGTTCAGGACCGGAAACGTAATTTCTTTTTCATAATGCACCTCGATGAAGTTTTTTCGGTATGCGCTTGTTCGAAAGCCCAGGCGCGCGAATACGCGTTCATGGGTTCGGGGAACAATCCCTTTCAAGCGCCAGCCTTCGGAAAGAATTTCGCGCAGCAAAGCTTCCGCCGCGTCGGCGTTGACGGCCCAGAAATTTTTAATGATTTTTCCGGAAACAGAAGCAATGCCCAAATAAGCATCCTGATCCAGCAAAAGAAACCATTCTTTTTCGGCGTCATCATAAAAACGGTCGTTGGTTTCCTGCTCAATGGTTCTGGAACCGAATACAGGTCCCAGCAATTCATAAAAGTTTGGACTTTTCTGATTCAGACGTATTTTCTGCATCGAATTCACACCTTTCTAAAAAACGGCGCAGGTCGCGGTCATCCGTTTCTGTGTCTTTTGAAAGAAAGTTGCTCCAGGAATGAACGAAGTTTTCCAACTTGCGCTGGTCTGTCTTGGTTTGGGAAAAAGACAGGCGCTTCATGTAGAAGTCGTTTTTTTCGATGGCGCGCGCCACGCGGCGCCAACTGACGGCCTTTTTTTGCTGTTCCAGTTTTTTGTCCGCTTCCTGGGGCACCTCTGCAACGGAAATGCCTTCCTGTTTTTCATACCATTGCAGGAATTTGCGGATCTTGCCGTAATAATGCAGCATCAATTCACGATTATACAGGCCGATGCTTTCCAGGAGGAACACAGCATATTGTTCCCATGTCATGGAATCCGGTTTGGAGGATTTGATGTTGCCAAGAGCCGTGGTGCGGCAATAAATGCAGCCAAAATTGACGCCTTGGACCCGGTTTAACACCTTTTCCCATGTTTCCGGTTCCAACGCGCGGAACTGATCCAACCCGTTGCGCTGGTCGTCGCCATAAGGTTGGCACAGGCGCTGCTGATGTATGCTCAGCCCGTTTTTGTACATCAGTTCATAAATTTCATTGCTCATCAGGTTCAGCTGGCTTACGGCTCCCCAAATGTCCTCCACGCGCCAGTCGTATAATGGATAGAAATTATATACATCCGAAGCGATTCGCGTAGTCCAGTGTTTTTCCGCATATTCCTGCTTGCGGTTGTAAAATGCGATGGTTTGAAAGCGATTCAGGCTTTCATCCGCGCGAATGCCCACGCCGCAGGCGGTTTTTCCGGGATGGGTTTGATGATACCATTGGGCAAACTGGACGATGAATTCCTCAAATTCCTCGCCGGGCTGAAACCAATCCCATGGGCAATTGGCCATGGTAATGGCGTTTTCCGGCAATGGACGCACCCATAGGGGTTTGGAAGCCTCCTCCCAGCAGATCCATTTGGGTTGCAACATGGAAACCGCATTGCGCAACGCCATGGGAAGCGCCACATGATAAAACGTTCCAATGTGCGCCAGGGTTTTCAATTCTTCCACGTGTGCAATGGTGCGGGCGTATTGGGCTTCGAAATCGATGTACAACACGTCGTATGTCCGATGCATTTCCGCGGCGATGCGTTCCGCCAACTGCACCATTACGCTGCTGTCCTTGCCGCCGGAAACGGAGAAGTACACGCTGTCAAACTGGGAAAAAATGAACCGCAGCCGTTCCAGCGCCGCTTCCAGCACATTTTGCTCTGTGTAAATCTTTGGCATGTTATTGTTCTGCCGGCGGCATGCCGTTTTGCCGCCATAATTCCGAACGCAAAACGCTTACCAGCCGTTCCTTTTTCCATAGACTCCTGAGAATTTGGATATCAAGGGTGCCCGCTGCCACGAGGCTGACCACCGTCAACGTTCCATCGCCCAGGGCGTTTTGGCATTGCGCTTCCTTTTCCGCGCGCTTTTGCCAGTTCCAATCGTTGCTGTAATAAATCATGACGTCCGCCTGCAGCCGCGCATTTTCCCGTTCTTCCGTGAAAACATTCATGACGCAAAACCGTGCGGATCTGTATTGCATGCCGTTTTGCTCGGGATATTTCCAAACAGAATATGGGCCGTACTTGCGCATGAGCGTTTCACAGACGCGATCGAACTCATATCCGTGACGGCACAGAATCAAAATGTGCTGGTTCGGAAAATTTTCGATCACTTCCAGCAGGGCGTTCATGCGCGGGTCGTTGGCGGCGTCCGGATACAGAGGAGCCGTCGTCAGGGGGAAGTCCTGAACAATGCGCTGGCCGCAGGCGACGTGATGGCAAGCCTGAAGCAGGCGATATACCCCGCTGGAAGAATACAGCGCGTTATGCAAAAAGCGCTGCATAACCGCCTGATATTCCGCCATGCCTTCCGGCGGCAAGGGAAACTTCCAAACGTATTCCTTCCGCCCGGCTCTGGGTTGAACGTCTTCTCTGGAAATTTGCACGCAGTAAGGTTCTATGGCCCGGGCAAGATAATCCGCGTTGCGAATGCCGTTTGGCCCGGACAGATGATTGAGAGAAAATCCCCAGTAGGTGCGGTATCCCAAAATCCGCCAATCCAGCGCATACCATTGAGGAAACATGTCCGCCATATGTCTGCTGAACGGGACGTCGCTGATCAGCAGGCGATATGGACACTGCTGGCTTAACGCGATTACCCGTTGGGTGCGCAATGCATTTGCGTTTTTAATCAACAATCCGTTGTCGATCACGAGCATCATGCGTGCGCTTGCAGACAAACGCATCAATTCGAGGAACAGCGAAAGATTGTGGGACAAACTTTCCGTTCCATAGATGTGAATTTGGCGCGCTTCGCCGGGCGCGTGCAGCAAAACTCCTTCCTGGATCAGATCCTTCTTGCGGCCGGTACAGAGCCAGATGACGCCATGAATGCGTTGCGTGCGCAATCGAAAGCGCACCAATGACAATACCGTTCGAAGTTTGCCGTTTTGCCGGGAAATGTATAACGCGCCTACCCGCAATTGTTTCAGCTTTTCAATGGCTTCCAGCTGTGACGGATGCAAAAATTCAGACATTGGTATCTCGAAGATCCTCAAGGATCTCCGCGCGGCGGTTCAAAAGTTTTTGGAAGCGATCCGCCGTCGCCTCGGGCACAGATTGCTCCTTTTGCGAACGGGAACGATAGATGGTCGTTTGCCGCACGGCTTCGTTCCAGACATCCAAACGATGCTGCGCTTCTTTTGTGATGCGAAAGTCGTATAAAGATTGAATTTCCTCGATTTTATCCGCCGCGCAAATGGAAATTTCCATGCAGCGGCCGTTCCATTTACCGCCGGCCATCGAGACATATCGGTTTAGCGTGTTGTCATGGGGATATTTCAACCAGAGCAGGTTCGCGTTGGGGGGCGCCAGCACCCAAAATAAATATTCTGCCTGATAGCGGCGATGCAGGATCATTTCCTTTAGCGCGGGCTCGTCTACGCTGACTGGATAGCCGTGTTCCAGAAGCAGCACCGCCGTTTCGGCGGCTCTGTCCAACACAGGCGCGGCATGCTCGCCGATTTTGCGAAACCATTCGCCCGTTTGACCGCGGAAGTTTTTTTTGCGCAACAAATCCCGCAAATCCGCCTCCGGCGACGAAGTGGAAACGCGCAAAATCCCCATTTCCGGTTGGGTAGGTTCCCGTTCCAGGCGGATGAAAGCATAAGGCTTGTGAAAATCGGATTCCGGCCGTATGAGGATGGGAACCGGCGAGCGGGGCGTCTCCGGTTGCGGCGGAGAAATCAGCCCATTTGCGCAACCATATTCCCAAATAAACCATGCCTGCGTCAGATCGCCAACATGCATGAACCACCATTCTTCGTCCGTTTCATCATCCAGCACACGGCGCATATAGTTTCGGGCCAGACGATCAGGCGGCATTTTGGCAGCGCTTTCCAACAGCATACACGCGTTTACAATGCTTGCATATTGTGTTGCAAAATGCGCCTTTGCGCTCTGAAAGGGTGTTTTTTCGCGCCGCAGACGTTTCCGGGCCGCGAAAACCCATATTTTGAAGTCCAGCACAAAATTCATGATCAACGCTATCACTTGTCTTCTGTTCTGTTCATTGGACGTATTATACCATTTTTTTCCAATTCGTGCAATTGCAAATGTCCCCAAAAAAACAGGCCATTCACGATAAAATGATCGTGAATGGCGAAATATGATTCATTGAACGCTGTATTTTGAAACAAAAATGCCGAATTTCGGTTAGGGGATGTTGATCCATGTGCCAGGATGTTCCAGCGCCAGCAACCCCGCTTCGCGAACGGCCATGATGTTGATCGTGACGCGATGGGAAACGGGCGCTTCCTTGGTTTCGAAAAACCGCACAAGATCTTGCAAAAACGCGCCGAAGTAATCCGATTCCACGGTGAGAACGCGATTTCCGGCATCCGAGGCAATGTTCATGGCAAAGGGGGAACCTTCCGCAAATCCGGAAATCGTTGCGACGCGGCCGTCCTCAAAGCGAATGATCAACGTATACCATTTGTCTTGGGACACGTCCGCCAATACCATGCGGGGAGCGGCGTTCATGAGCATCATGACGGGTTCCAGCTGATGAATGGCATACGTATCATAGCCGATGCCGCCGCCGTAAGCCGGACCCCAGGCGCTGATGGCATGAATGCCTTCCGGAGAAATGTCCCGGTATTCCGCGGCATAGCGAAGGGCAGAGGTGGAATAACAGGGAGTGGCATGCGCTTCCGCATTTCGGAAGATGTTTTCCGCAGCGGCCTTGGTGGGCGCGAAGGTCTTGTCCACGTAGCAGGGCTTGCCGGAAGCCAAGGGAATGCGGCAAAGCTCCTCGTGACGCTCGCAGTTGTCGGGGGACAGCACGATGATGCCGTCGCTGAGCGCGGTAAGTTCCTCGATGCTGTTGATTCGTTGGATGCCGTGCCGGGCGCACCATGCGTCGGTGGTCAGACCATGCGGCGCGTCGATTTCCGCGAAGGCATATGCCACCTCCATGCGCCCGTCGGACAATTCCCGGATGCGCTGAGGGTAGTTGTTTGCATGCCACTCATCCAAATAATAATCGATAAATCCGATTTTCATGGCGTTTCCTCACAAAACGATTTCCCGATGGGCGTCGGCGGAATCGTAAATGGCCTGCATGATTTTGGCGGTGATCACGGCCGTGTCGATGTGGGAAGGCAGCTTTTTGCCCGTCTTGACGCAGTCCACATAGGCGTTGATTTCGTTTTCAAAATGATTGTTGGTCTTGATTTCCGGCGTGTATTCCACCAGCGATCCGTGCTTTGTGGTGTAAACCTTGAAATCGCTGCCGTACTGCAAGCGAATGCCGCCCTTGTCGCCCATGAAATCAATGTACATTTCCCGTTCGCCGATGTTTTGCGCCCATGCGCCGTTCAAGGTGATGGTGGCGCCTTCGGTGCGGATCAGCGCGGTTACGGAATCGTCCACGTCATAGGTGCCGTCCAATTTTGGCGGGCCGGCCCACATGTCCTTGTATACGTAACCGGCCATGTCCTTTCCAAGTTTGCAGAAGGTTTCGCCGGATACGGTTTTGGGCTGGGGATCGCCCAGGCAATACATCACGATGTCCAGGAAATGAACGCCCCAGTCGATCAGCGCGCCGCCGCCTGCGATGGCTTTTGTGGTAAAAGCGCCGCCCAGACCGGGAATGGAGCGATGGGCGCGGAAGCTGATGTACACATGAAACACTTCGCCCAATTCGCCGGAATCAATGAAGCGCTTGATCAGGTTCACGGAATCGTTGAAACGGTTTACCACGCCGATGTTCAGCACTTTGCCGGTTTCGTGCTGCACTTTCTGCATTTCCAGCACTTCCGGAAGGGTTCTTCCGGCGGGCTTTTCGCACAGTACGTTCTTGCCGGCGCGCAGGAAATCACAGGAGATGGTGGGATGGACGTTGTTGGGCGTGCAGACGGACACGGCTTCAATTTCCGGATCGGAAAGGATGTCGTGATAATCCGTTACGGCAATGCCGCAGCCGTATTTTTCCACAGCCGCCTGTGCTCTTTCGGGAAGAATGTCGCAAAAATACTTGATTTCTGCCTCCGGGTTCTTCATGTATGCGGGAATATGCGCGCTGTTGGCGATGTTTCCGCATCCGATGACCGCAATTTTCATTTTTTCGTCTCCAATCTTTGTGTTGTATACAGACTCGGCGCCGCTCCGTTTCTGGCCGCGAAAGCGTGGCTGAAGGAATGTACCGAGCCATATCCCATTTTTTCCGCCACAGCCGTAACGCTGTAGCCTTGCTTCAGCAGCGTGCATTCGTGTTCATGCCGCCGCATGAGAAAATACTGGCGCAAGCTCAGGCCCATCGCCTTGGAGAACATGCCGGACAGGTAGGAATAGCTGTATCCAAATTGCGCAGGCAGTCGCTTCAGCGCGCCCATGTCTTCCACCGAAGAATCCAAATAGGAACATACCTCCGACAAAAAACGGCTCTTTCCGGATTGAATTTCCGGAAGATACACGTGTCTGCCGCCGCCGTCAAAGGAGCGCTTGGTCCACACCAGCAGCTTGCGCACCGCGTCCCTCATCAGCTGGGTGGAAAACGAGTCCTGGTTCAGCATGTTGCAAAAAATATCCTGGAAAGCTCCCGCCACGGATCGATCCGCCGATGCGGTGTTTCGCCGGCAGGTATCCAGAAAGTGCTTCAGAATCTTGTCCTCCGGCGCGGAAGTGTCGGAGATCTCCAGCCCGATGTAGTAATATCGCAGGGGGGCATGTTCTACGGGAAGAATTTCATGCAAACTGCCCCGGGTGTTCACCACCACCATGCCCTTTTCCACGGGAATGCGCTTTCCGTCGCAGACAAAAACCGCGCTGCCATTGACGATATAGGTGATTTCATGCACCTGCTGTATGTGGGAAGGGCATTTGAAATCGCCGTCGGACGCCAGATCGCCAACCTGCATAACCCGGTACGGCCCCAGGTTTAAGGGATCGTCAAAATGCAGGTTGTCAAAGTGAAATCGTATTCTTCCCGTGGGAATCACGGCAGGCATTGCGATTCCTCCTTCGCGTGTATTCTATCATCTGCCCCGGATTTTGTATTTGCTTTTTTCCCGGGCAGTGTTTGTTATTTTATATCATAAAGAATCGCAGATCACAAGGGATAAACCTGCATTGCAACATTTTTTGCCTGAAATGTATAAAAAGGCGCCGGAGCACTTTCGTGGAAAGCGCTCCGGCGACGCAAGGTTAAGGAAGATGGGACATGGTTTTTTGAACGGCCTCCTGAATGGAAATTTGGGGCATGTCAAAAATGCTGGTGGCAAGCGTTCCGCGCAATGGAGCCGTCCATTTTTCGTAAATGGCGGCGCTTCCGCCCCGCATGCCCAGAATGGAGCCCACCGTGGCGCCGTTGCAGTCCGTGTCATACCCGGCCTGCACCGCCATGCAGATCGAAGTTCCGTAATCGCCGCCGCCATAGAGCAGCGCGTATGTCACGATCATGGCGTTGGAAATGGTGTGACACCAGCCATGACTGGTGTGCTCGTCGTACATTTGGCGAATGCCCGCCATGCAGGTTTGCGCAGACACGCCCTTGCGATAGTCGGCCAGGATTCGGGATATGGCCTCATACAAACGGGAAGTGGTGGGAATTTGTCCCAGACCGGCCTGAATGAGCGTGGGAATGTCCTGTTCTACGGCGGCCTGGGCGATGATGGCGGCCACAAACATTTCGCCGTAGATGCCGTTTTTGACATGGGAGATGCAGGCATCCCGCCATGCCATTTCCGCGGCCGTCACAGGATCTCCGGGATTGATGTAACCGAAATAATCTCCGCGAATTTGCGCGCCGATCCATTCCCGATATGGGTTTTGCCACTGCGCAGAGGCAGGAGGCTGAAATCCTTTGACGAAATTGCAATAGGCCACGCGTTCCGCGGTGCAATATGCCTTTTTGGGTTGCAAATCCAGCCAGATTTGCGCCACATCGCCGGGGGTAAAGTCTCTGCCGCAGCGGTCCAGCAACGCTTGGGCCAGCACGGTGTAGTTGGTGTCGTCATCCATGGGCGCGCAAGACACCGTGTCGGCAAAAGGACGGTTTTCCAGACGGAAGGAAAAGCGCTGGCGCATTTCCGGCGTAATGTCCGTGGAGAGAATATAGCGATGCATGGGCCAGTTTCCGCTCTCCTTCAACAGAGGAAGCAATTCTTCGGTGTGAATGCCCTCAATGGGTTTGCCCAACAGACAACCTGCAATCCGGCCAAGCCATGCGCCGGAAATGTGCTCCAGCAGCGTCTGCCGTTCGGGAAGAGGCGCGGCGGGCTGAAAGGCGTTTGTGCTCAGCGCGCGAATGGATTCCAGATCGGACGGTTCGTCATAACGCACATTGGATTTTGCAGGAAGAGCCCGTGTCAGATCAAACAGCAGGTCTGCCAAACGGGCCTTGAATGCGCCTGCCGGCAACTGGCTGACGGCGGAGAACAGGGATTCATAGGGCGCGATGTCCAGGCCTTCTTCCTGACATTGCTGAAATTCCGTCATCAGATCGGCGGCATAGGATTCCCATCCGTTCATGGCGCTGTATTCGGGCTGCAGCGTCTCTCCCTGGCGCAGTTCCTCGCAGATGCGCCGGTCGCTGCCCAACACAAGGGCGTCGATGGTTACGCCGAAGCGCTTGGCAATCTTGATGATATTGTCAAGATCCGGCATTCCCGCGCCGCTTTCCCATTTTTGCACGGCCTGGCGGGAAATCTGCAGTTGCTCCGCCAGCTTTTCCTGGGTAAGGTTGTGCTGGGCGCGCAGCCGGGCCAGAGAAGTTTGAATGCTCATGGTTCTGCCTCCTTGTTTTGGTTGATGGCGTCATTATAACAAAAGCGCCGCGGAACCGTCAATGCCATTCCTTTGGCAAAAAAGGCAACGCATCGTGGCCAAAGAAAACGTTGCGACGGGGGAAAATCTGTGGTAGAATTCAAAAAAAGGCAGGAAAAATGCGTCGGACAAGGCGCCGTTTTGAAAACGATATGTTGCGGAGGAAACACAATGTTCTTCTATATGTTTGGCATAGATCAGGAAAAGCCGGAAGCATGCGCGCAAGAGCTGGCGCGGAGGGGATTTTCTGCGGTGGTCTGCTCCCCCGAAAAGCGATGGATCCAGGCGGTGCGTCAAAGCGGCATGGACGCGTACGCCTGCGTCAGCGCCTTTGCCGTGCGGGATTCAGACGCGCTTTGCAGGGATGTGGACGGAGTGGAACGCATATGGTTTTCTTCCGGGTGCCCAACCGACGCGTCTGCCAACGCGCGGCGCGAGGAAGCTTGGCGCAAAGTCGCGGAAACGGAAGGCCTGACGGGCGTGTTTTTGGATGGCGCGCGCTTTGCGTCTCCAGCTTCGCCGGAAGGCTGGGAATCGCTGCTCACTTGTTTTTGTCCGTCGTGCGCAGCGCGCATGACCGCGGAGGAAATGGATGCCGAAGCCGTGCGCAGCAGCGTGAAGGCCTGGGGAAAAGGGACGGGCGTTGTGGACGAGCGTTCTTGGATGGATTGGCTTCGCTTCCGGCGCATTGTCGTGGAGGAAACCATGTCGCGCTTTGCGAAAGCCGTGCGCAGCGTCCATGCGCATCTGCGCACCGGCGCGTTTGTGTTCCCGGCGTCTTTGGGCGCGCTGGTGGGGCAGACGGAGTTTCCGGAAGGAACGCTGGATTTTGTCTTGCCCATGCTGTACCGCCGCTTTCCCGAACGGAAGGGGCCGGCGTGCCTGAACCATGAATACCATGCCCTGGAGAGAAACATCGGCCGGGAGAGAACAAAAGCGCTTACCGGAGTGCTGCCGCCGGAAAACGTGCTGCAAGAGGGGTTTCCGCCGTCCGCGCTGGAAGAGGAAACGCGCCGCGCCCGCCGCAGCGTTCCGGGGACGTTGGCGCCCATTGTGCAAATCATGGACGAACGGTTGGCGGAAAGCATTGCGGCGGTGCGGGCGGGCGGCGCGCAGGGCGTGGGGTTCTTTGCGTACACAGATCAATATAGGAAGTATTTGCCCGATCTGACGGAATTTTCCGGGGAATGATTTTGCAACGATGGCCGGCCAATTCCGTTATGAATGGCGATGTTCCGGTGCTTCCTGTTGAAGAACGTGCACTTCGCCGTCGCGCCATTCGATGTCCACAATTTTGCCGTTGCGCGCGCGAAGGCCCTTTGCGCAGCCGTGTTTCCATTTGGAGGGAAGCGCAGGGAGAACCTTCAGCGAGCCGTCCGAACCCGTCTGCAACAGCATTTCCGCAATGCCGGCGCAAGCGCCGTAATTGCCGTCAATCTGGAAAGGCGGGTGGGCGTCGAACAGGTTGAGATAGGTGCCGCCGCCGTTTGCGTAATTCATCTCTGTGTTGCGGGAAGGCCCACGGGGGTTCCGGCCGCCAACCGTGCGCAATTGACAGTCGATCAAGCGAAGGGCGTGGTCGCCGTCGCCCAGGCGCGCCCATTGATTGATGCGCCAGCCCATGGCCCATCCGGTGCTTTCATCGCCGCGGCGCAGCAGAGATGTTTTGCAAGCCTGCGCCAACTCCGGCGTTTCGTTCGGAGAGATGGAGCGGCCGGGATGCAACCCATATAAATGCGAAATGTGCCGGTGGTGAATGTCGCTTTCCGGAAAGTTTTCGTTCCATTCCAGCAATTCTCCTTCGCGGCCAATGTCAAAGGGCTTCAAGAAGGGGCGCTTGGCTGCGATATCCCGGGTGCGTTCATCCTCAATGCCCAGCAGATTGGCCGCTTTTGTGTAAATATCGAATACATCCAGCACGATGGCCTGGGTCATGGTGGTTGTGGCGGATACGGCGCAGGGCTTCCCGTGGAAGAGAAAGCAATTTTCCGGAGAAGTGGATGGCGCCAGGATCAGGTGTCCTTCCCCGTCGTCCGTCAGCAGTGCGCGATAAAAATCCGCGGCTGCCTGAATCAGAGGCCAGGCAGTGTTTCGAAGGTATTCGCCGTCCCGCAGGTATTCATATTGCTCCCATACGGGACGAATCAGCCAGCCGGAAGACATGGGCCAGAAGGCGAAGGTGGCGGAACCGGGCCGGTGGGCGCCCACAGGCGTGGTCATGCGCCACAAATCCGTGTTGTGATGGGACACGAAACCGGGCGCGCCGTAATATCGCCGTGCCGTGTGGCTGCCGCTTTCCGCCAGTTCCTGAATCATGCGAATCAGCGGCTCGTGGCATTCCGGCAAATTGGTCATCAGCGTGGGCCAGTAATTCATTTCGGTGTTGATGTTCAGGGTGTAATTGCTGTTCCAGGGGGGCGCCACGCGATCGTTCCAGATGCCCTGCAGGTTGGTGGGCTGGGTGCCTTCCCGGGATGCGGCGATGGTGAGATACCGCCCGAAATGGAAGTACAGCGCGTACAGCGCCAGGTCGTCCTCGCCGTTCTCATGGCGGTAAAGGCGTTCGTCGGTGGGCAGGTATTTTTCCGTTCCGCCGCCAAGATCCAGGGACGCGCGATCATACAGCGCCCGATGATCCGCGATGTGACGCGCCTTCAGCGTTTCGTAGTTCGTTTGGGAGGCGGCGTCCAAGTCCTGCAAACAAGGCGCGATATATTCCTTTCCTTCCAGCACGGGATGCCGGTTCCAGCCGGCGAAGCTGGTGCGGACGCCCAGCAGCATTGTGACGGCGGTGGCGTTTTCCACGCAAATGCCAGCGCCCTGCCTGCGCACGGAGCCGCTTTCGGCCGTGACGCGCAGCTGGGCAAAATAGCCCATGCCTTTGGTTTCGTCGGTTTCGCCGTACACCATTTTGCCTCGTGCTTCCTGGGGCTGGCTGTAGCGCCATTCGTACACCGGGCAGTTGCCGTGAAGACAGATTTCGGAATCGGTCATGTCCACGGTGGCGCGCATGGCGGGGGAGAGAATGGCATCAAAGCACAGCGCGCCTTCCCGGTCGGCGGAAAGCCGCATGACCAGCACCTGATCCGGATGGCTGACAAAGGTTTCACGAACATATCGCGTGTCTCCGCACGTGTATTCCACGGTATGGACGGCGGTGGATAGATCCAGACTGCGGCGATAGCCGGCAATTTCGCCCAAATGGCGCATGTTCAGCCGAAGATCGCCCAAAGGCAGATACACCTGGGACCAGAGCGCGGTAAAGTGCTGTTCCAGTTCTTCCTGCGCTTGCGCATATTGTCCGGCCAGGGCCAGCGCCTGCGCGGTTTTGTAAGATTCCACCGCGCCGGGATTGTCGTAAAAACCGGGGTAGCCGCTCCACAGGGTGTCCTCGTTCAGGCAGATGCGTTCGGATTCCGCGCCGCCGTAAACCATTGCGCCGAGCCGGCCGTTTCCCAGGGGGAGCGCCTCGTTCCAACACAGCGCGCCATGTTGATACCACAGCGTATTGGTGCCGTTGTTTCCCATGAATGTATCCTCCGTTTGCCTTGATTTCATGATTATAGCATGGGCGGCGGCGGAATGCAATTGACTGGCTTGGAAAACTATGGTATGATGCAATCGGAAATGGAAATTGGGGGCGAAGAAACGTGAAAATTATCACCATCGGCAGCGCCAATGGCTATATCGCCCACGCCAGGGAACATGCCCATCCCTACGACGAAATCATTCTGACGCTTTCGGGCAGCGGAACCACGACTCTTGGCGGGCAGCGCTATGCTTTTCATG
>JAQXRL010000227.1 GCA_029218505.1 Eubacteriales bacterium
GAACTGTGGGTTTTATAACGCCTATTCGGCTTCCATTAAAAAAGTTCTCTCAGATGCTGAAGAAGCCTCCAACGTCTGAGAGAAAAAGGACAGAAAAACACACACAGGAAAGGATAGGTTCCGCCCTGACTGTGATAACCGTGCTCTACTGTCTTCCATGCTTCCTTTATGGTATCAAAAACACCGTATCAGCCAGGGCGTCTCCATCCGCAATGCCTTTTCAGAAGAGTACGTTCTTCCGATTGTACGAAGGCAAGCGCTCAATTCGCCACGTTTCCACATGCCGGGCAGTGTCATTCGGAGCAAGGCGGCAGTACGGGCTGAGACTTTCCAGTTCCAGAAAACGTCTGTCCATATAGCATTCGCAGGAGGAGCCGAAGTCGCTGTATTCAGCATCTTTTTGATGCACGAAACTCTTGATAAAGCGCATGCCCCCCTTCTCATACCATGCTTCCCCGTTCAGATTTGCATACCCAATTTTGAACATGCGATCATCATCACAATCGTGTCGAACCAGAATCTGCCCGTCTTGAAATCTCACACGAGGATCGTCCAATTTGGTAAACGGCCAACAGGCGATCGCATAGGTAGGAAGATAGCGGGATGGATTTCGTGGAAGCGGTAAGACAGCCATACCCCCCGGTGCCATCTGAGAAATAGCCCATACCGTCAGGGAGACATCCCACACTCCGGTGTTCGTCAGGAAATGAGAGATGGTTGCCTTGCCATTAACAAGCTCGATGGAAATCTCTTTCTGAATATGCGATCTCGGTTCGGGCTTTGCGCACAAGACCACGCCGCATTCAGTAATCTGCCATGAAAGCAGGTCGTTATCAGGCTCGTTTGGCCTATCTCCCACCTGTGGTCCATGCCACAGACGATGCCCGCCGTAATGATGCCACGTATCCTTAGCAGGGGGAAAAACGGAAAAGTCCTCCTCATAGAACATGTTTTCCCCTCCGGGATAAGAGCAGAACAAAATCCTTGGCCCGAATTCGAGAGAAACAATCAACTCCAGTCCTTCATCTGAGATGTGAAGGCACTGCCAGTCCTTCCATTCAATGCGCTTAACGTCTACCATGGTGTTCTCCCCGCACAAAATCCTGCTCTGCCTTTTCGGCATACTTTTTCAGGATGATGATTTCCTTGGGATCATAGGGGTTCAGACTTGGACGGTATAGATCGTGGAACCACTTGGTAAAATCATAAGGCAGGTCAGGGTTTTTCCGGTAGTCCTCCCATAAGCCCATCCATGGTTCGAAGGTCTGCATTTTCCCAGCAACGAAGCCCCAATTGTAGCATCCGATCTTTTCCAGATAAAACAGCGGAAACAATTCTTGTACGCTGCTGCCAAGAACGCGTGCCATCCACTCCGTGTTCATAAGGGGCCGCCCGAATCTTTGGTACTCCTTAATCGCACAAATGTTCTCCTCATAGGAAGCATATTGATGGTAGCTAATGATGTCCGAATTATTCAACACGAATTGTTCCACCTCGGTCAGTCTGTCGTATTCATAACCTCGCCACGCGAAGGCTGTAACAGGCTGAGAAGGGCGAATTCCATCTGCAATTTCAAATATACGCTTCACGTGTGGGATGGTGATATCCTGGCGATTGTTGTTTCCCGCTTCGTTGAAGAGATCCCATACTAGAACGCGCTCATCATCCCTGTATTTCTCAATGATCTCGCGCACCATTTCATAATATTTTGCTTCGGTTTCTGGAACATCCAAATAGCTGTGCCCTATTTTTCCGCCCTCGGCGGTGAATTCATGCTGAAAAATGGAGGTAGACATGCCTCCGTGATATCCGATATCGCAGCGCTGCGGCCCCAAATGCGGAGTGGAAAAACGGGAATCAACGGGCGGAAGGCAATCATTGGCAAGGCATACCATACAAGAAATCCCATGCTTCCATGCGATGGACAGAAAACGATCAAAGCGCTCCATAAAACCGTCGTGTTGCTGGGACCATACCAGAAAATCAACGAAAATGCGAACAGTGTTCATACCGGTTTCTGCTGCAAGTTTCAATTCCCGGTCTGCGGTCTCAAGCTTTTCTTCGCAATCCATTTCCTGCCATTGCTCAGTAAAATTCACGCAATCGCTCTGCAAATAGTTGCAACCTCTCAGCCACGGACGGCTGTCATACCATTCCCAAGCCTTCTCTTTGCTCCAAGTATTTTTCATATCACATCATTCCTTTCGCCATATAGGGTGCATACAGGATAAAGGGATCATTTACCAACGCGTCGCATGCCCTTTCGATTGCCAGTTTTTTCTCGCTGCGGGCCCAGGCCAGCATTGACGACTGCCAATCCGCTGCGGCCTTGCGCAGCAAACGAGCTGTATCGCAATACACGATGAAATGAGGGGTTGCTTGGAAATAACCGGAATCTTTCGTACGCCGCATGGCTTGAATGGCGCTTTCGTGTGCCTGAAGCAGTACGTTTGCTGCCTCCGTCTCTCCTCTGCTTTGGAGAATCTTTGCCTGATAGCATGGCAATTCGGGGAATTGCTTCTGTGAAAAATAGTCCAACGGAATATCCAAAACCTTCTGAAAACAGGCTTCTGACTCCTCCTGGCGGTGCATTTGGTAAAGGGCGACGCCCTGCATATAATATGCTGGCACGCGCAGCGCTTCATGCCACAGTCCACTGCCAAGGTTGTCCGGGAGAATTGCTGCGTCCCGGAAGTAATTCATCGCAAGTTCTGGTTTTTTTTCCGCCAACGCCACACATCCCAAACCGAAGTTCGCACTCATATATTGCTCTGCAACGGCATGTTCGCCACCTTCGCAAGGCGTCAATGGACGGGAAAGCATCAATTCCAACGCCTCCGCATGACGTCCCGCATAATTCAACGTCCTTGCCCGTTCCACCAGAATATCCTCCCGATCGAACCTGCGCAGTTCGTCAGCCAATTGGAGGCGACGCTCGATTGGAGCATTCATTCTTCCTAGAATGAAGAGCAGTTCAAACGCTATCTGCGCATCGTCTGGCGCCGCTCGGTACGCCTCTTCCAGCAATACCAGGGCTTTGTCTCGATTGTTCAAATGACTGTACAGCGCGGCGGCAAGATTTCGCTTGGCATGAGGGGTATCGATGGCTTGCCAGATTTCCGCCGCCTCTTTCCAGTGCTTCCGGGCGTACAAAAAGCACGCATAGTCGTACGCTTCACGCGGCGTACTTTTGGCTGTTTCGTATCGTGCACGCAAAAACCTCTCCTCGCAACGACGGCTGGGAAAAGCGTTCTTGTTTCGCTCCAGGTCATTCAGAATCGAGTGTGCCCAGTCGTATTCGCCACAGTCCTCCAAATCATCCACCAAATCCAAACGGTTCTGATCCGTGTCTGTCAAGGCAAGATAATCATATTTCCTATCGAACAGCCGTTCATTCAAGAAGATCGCCAGGAGATTGACGGGGTCCTCTTGCATCAAACGCTCAAGTGCCTCTGCACTGGCCTCCCGATCTCCTTGCCTGTAGGCGGCCAGAATGCCCAGCGCCTGCGCGGTTCGATTGGAAGAATGAGCCATGACCGCGCAGTTCGCGTGCTGGCGCATAGCTGCATAATCCTTCTTTTTTCCGTCTAGCATCGCAACACGAGTCATGGCAGCTGAACGCATGTCTTGATTCCACGCGGCACGCTGATAAAAATACATGGCCTCTGAGGGACGATCCAGCGCTTCATAGATCAAGCCTAACGTGTACGCATACTTTCCCTCCTCAGGGCGGAAATTATAGCGCGTAACGGACTGCCATGCACGCTGCGCATACGCAAGAGCCGTTGTATAGAATAGATTCTCATAGGCGTCCTGCGCCAGAGCCAGCAAGGATGGCGCGTGATCCGACTCAAACTGCAGCGCTTTTTCCCAATACGCTGCAGGCGATGCTACGGCATCGTGATACTGCTTCAAGTGAACGCCTGTAAGATAACATTCCTGCGCGCTGCGCATACGATCAATCGAGGGAATGTCCTCGAGCGGTTGCGGTGTGGGCTGCGGACAATCTTCCTCCGGACAAAATCGCAAAAGCAGCTTCCCTTCGGCGTATACCTCCGCCAACTTTAGAGAGTCGTCCAGTTCGAATTCGCGGTCCTGATCCGGCGCCATACGATCCAGGAAATACGTCTTATTGTTCAATACGACGCAGACCTGCTTAAACGTGCCGGTAGCATGAAGCCTGCATTTATCTCCATTATGTGAGATGGCAAAATGATATGTGGCGCAAACAGGCACGCCCATATTTCCGATAGGAAACCAACTTTGACAAAATTCCTTTTCTTCATATGGCTCCAGCCAGGTAAAATCAGGCTGGTTATTGGAGTAACTGCCCGCCATCAATTCGGCATAGCTTCCATCCGCATCGGTCAGCGCGTTTTCCCACGATTTAGCCAGCTGTGTGTAGCCCCATGTGAACATCTTTTTCCCGACAGAGACATTATGATCAGATATGTTTACCACGCCGCACTGCTTTCCCTCATCATAGCCGCCAAAGAAATCATAATTGCTCTCTGCGCAGAAATAGCTCGTGGGTTCGACGGTATTCTTGTGCAAGCGAATATCACAGTTATCTCCCAGTCTGAAACCGTTGTAATTCCCGTGGGCAATGGGATAAGACTGCACATCCTTGCGATAGTGGAATTGTACATACCGGACATCCGGCGGAAAGAAAAGGCGATATTGGGGATTTACCGGAACAGCCGCGTTTTCCCACCAAAGAAAACCATGGCGGACTTCTGTCCGGTTGTACACCTTTACCAGCGTATCGAAGATGGCGGCATCCGGTCTCAGTCGAATGCCTACCATACCCTTCATATGATGCAGCGGCTCGTGCTCGCTCATCCATACGGTCGCGGTTCCGTCTTTGGCATATTCTATTTTGACGTCTACTGGGGTAAAGGTTGAAGGACGATGATGATAAGGCCAGTTGAACTCGACCCCGCCGGAGACCCACATGCCCAGCATGCCAATCAATGCAGGCTTGATAACATGCTGCTTATAGAAAAAGTCGTATCCTGTCAATTTGTCGTATGCCGAATATATTCTGCCTCCAAGTTCAGGCATGAGTTCAATGCGCAGATAATCGTTTTCAAGACGAATTATTCTCCAAACTCTGTCTTCCTTTTTTGAATGGTCCAATTCACTGACAATCTTTGCGGGATATGGGTTTCCACCGGCATTTTGATGCGCACGAAACTCAGCAAACATTGGCAGTTCCTGAGGCGCCTTAAAAGGATAGGTCGGCAGAACAAGACTGGTTTCCGTTACATGTACTCCCATTTTATTTGCTTCCTTTCTGTGTTTAGCCTTTCACGCTTCCCACGACAATCCCTGTAACAAAGTAACGTTGCAAGAATGGATATACGCACAGCACAGGGATAACGGCAATGATAATTTGCGCACATTTGAGCGAACGGTCAGAGAGCAGTTTCATCAATTCCACATCCAAACTACTCATTTCCGACATGTCCAAATTGGTGATGGAATTGCGCAGATAAGTCATCAGTGGCACCTTTGAAGGCGTGTTGATGTAGAGCATGCCGTCGAACCAGGCATTCCAATGGCCTACCGTACAGAACAAGACGATCGTTGCGATAGAAGGAACGGAAACCGGAACATAGATCTCAACAAGCGTGCGAAGATGCCCTGCACCATCAATCATAGCAGCTTCCTCCAGTTCCCTGGGGATCTGGCGAAAGAAGTTTAACATCAGCACCAAATAGAATGCCGGCAGACAACCCGGAAGAACGAGCGACCAAATGGTATCCCTCAATCCCAGGCTGGAGATCAGAATGTAATTCGGAATCAGGCCCCCATTGATCAGCATGGTGACAAAGAAAAACCAAGCATATATACCGCGCCCTGACAGCTGTTCCTTCGATTTTGACAAGGGATAGGCAGTACAAACGATCAGGAAAAGGTTTATGGTGAGTCCTAATGCAACGCGAAGTAAGGAAACAACAAACGCCGTCCAAAAGGATTTGCGAACCAACAAATACTTAAAGGAATACGTTGAAAACCCCTTTGGCCAGAAAGTGACCTGTCCTGCTGAAACATACAGTTTATCGCTGAAGGCAACCGCAACGACGTTGACAAAGGGCAACAGGCAGAGCAACGCCAGGGCAGTCAGAATCAATATATTGAATATCCGGAACATCTTCTGCCCGCGTGTAATTCCAAGATGCATGCGGTCACTCCTCTCTAGAATAGCTGATAATTGAAACATTTGTAGGCAATCCCATACGAAACGGCAATCAAAGTGGTAGAAATAACGGATTTGAACAAACCCATTGCTGCGGCAGGTCCAAATTTAGCACTTTGTAAGCCCAAACGATAGACCAATGTGTCGATGATATCGCCCGATTTGTATACAGCCGGACTATAAAGGTTATAGATCTGATCAAATCCGGCGTTGAATACGTTCCCAAGGCTCAGTACTGTCATCAAAATGATGATCATCTGCATGCCAGGTATGGTTACGTGCAACGTCTGCTTCCAGCGCCCTGCGCCGTCAATGGCGGCTGCCTCATATAGGGTGGGATCGATGCCAGTGATAGCCGCCATGTATACAACCGTGCCGTATCCAAAGTTTTTCCAGACATCC
>JAQXRL010000228.1 GCA_029218505.1 Eubacteriales bacterium
ACCTTTGTGCAGGAATTTGGCGCCATCGGCTATACCAACTGCTCCCGCAAAACGGAAACGGAATTCTATCGTGCCGCGCTGTACGCCACCTTGGCCCACAACTGCCACGGCGTCATGTGGTGGTGCGCCTTTGACCAGGGACATTTTCGCTTTGCCCCATACAATTGGAACAACATCGGCAGCGACTACGGTTTCTTTGACAAGGATCGAAATCCCAAGCCGCTCGTGGCGGAAAACCTGCGCTTCCATGAATTGCTGAACAAACTTCCCGGCGGAAAACTGCCGAAACACAGCGTAAACGGAACGATTCTCATTCCCAGGGACAACGGCGACGCAAATCGCGAAAAGCTGTTGGCCGCTTATCTGCTGGGCAAACGCGCCAACCTGGATTTGAATTTTCATTACGCGCTGAACGCCATTCCGGATTCCCCGCTGTATCTTCTGCCCAGTCTGGCCAGCAATCAGTCTATTCCGGCAGACCGGCTGGACGAGCTGCTGCGCCATGTTGAGCAGGGTTCGGTGTTGTACATGTCCTTGGGGAACAGTCTGTTCCGCCAGCTTCCCGAAATCACCGGCGTAACCATTGCGTGGCGGGAAGGCGCGCCCCATGACGCGCAAATCTCCATGGGGAAAACCCGCCTGCCCATCGCCATGCCCATTCGCTACGCTGTCGAATCCTGCGAGGCGGAGGTCCTGGCTCGAGACGAAAACGGCGATCCCGTATTCTTCATGCGCAGACACGGCAAAGGCCGCATTTATCTGCTGCTGGCGCCTCTGGAAAAATACCTGTCAGAGCGAACCGGCGCGTTTTACGCGGAGAACGAGCCGGAATACGACCGCGTGTATCGGGAAATTGCCTCCGCTGCCCATACTTGCCGCATTGCGGACTCTGATTCCCCGTTCATCCGACTGACAGAACACCCGGTCGACGAGAATTGCGCTTACATCGTGGCAATCAATTACAGCCAGCATCCCCGGAAAGCAAAGATTTCTCTGCAAAGCGGCTCCCTAACCTGCATCCACGGAACGCCGCTTCAGGACGGAACGCTATCGTTGGCGCAAGACGACGGCTCCGTATTCCTGTTCCGCAAAAATCCCTGAAAGGAATGTCTTGCATGATCTACAAACTGATGGAAAACCGCGTTTTTCGCACCTATCCGGGCGGAAGCCGCATCGACCGGCTGCTGCACGGCGTTCCGGGCGCGGACGGCATGTTTCCGGAGGATTGGCTCGCTTCCACGGTGCGCGCATTCAATCCCGGCAGAGAGCACATTCCGGAAGGTCTTGGCAAGACCGAAGACGGCACGCCGGTATCGCAATTGGCGCCGCAAGGGCTCCCCATCCTGGTAAAGCTGTTGGACGCGGCCCAACGGCTGGTCATCCAGGTGCACCCCACCCGGGCATTCGCCATGGAGGCATGGCATTCCCCCGTCGGCAAGACGGAATGCTGGTATGTTCTGGAAGCGGAGACAAGCGCCTGCGTATACATCGGGTTTCAGGAAACGGTGACGCGGGAACGATGGATTGACGCGTGCAATCGGCAGGATATTCCGGCCATGTTGGGAATGCTGCATTGTTTTCCCGTAAAGCCGGGAGACTGCGTATTCGTTCCGGGCGGCGTTCCCCACGCCATTGGCGGGGGCTGCCTGCTGTTGGAAACGCAGGAGCCTTCTGATTTGATGGTGGTTCCGGAACGGCGCACGCCCGCCGGCCTGCCATTGGACGAACGCAAGCTGCACGGCGGATTGGGTTTTTCCCGCATGTACGATTGTTTCCAATACAAAGGGCTTCCCCGAGAGGAAGCCCGCAAAACGTTTTTCCAATCTCCCGTACCTTTGGAAGACGGATTTCTCCGTTACGTGGATGCCAGGGACAACGGAATTTTTTCCGTGCTTACCTGCCGCACGGAGAAGGTTGTCCGGCGCATATTTCAGGAAAGCTTTGCCATCGCCGTGGTTACGGAAGGCTGCGGCAGCATCGAACAGGAGGACCAGATTGTGCCCGTGCGCCAGGGCGACCGGCTGCTGATTCTAAACCTGGCAAAGACGCGCCTGACCATTGCGGCAGAAGCATCCCGTTTGGCCGTGGCGTTTGCGCTTCCATCAGAGACGCCTACCGCAGCTCGTCCAGATTAAAGGGCGTCGTCTGATAGACAAAATAGTTCAGCCAATTTGAGTACAGCAAATTCGCATGGGCGCGCCAGGATACCACCGGATCTCTCGTGGGATCGTCGTTTGGAAAGTAGTTTTTGGGCACGCTGATGGGCTTTCCTGCGGTCAGATCCCGAATATATTCTCGATTCAGCGTCTGGGCGTCGTATTCGGAATGGCCGGTAATGAAAATTTGCCGGCCGTTTTTCGTGGAAACGGCGTAAACGCCCGCCTCCTTCGAGGACGCCAGAATGCGCAGTTCCGGAACGCGTTCCAAATCTGCGCGATCTACGGTTGTATGCCGGGAATGGGGCGCCATGAACACGTCGTCAAAGCCCCGAAACAGGATGGATTGGCGATAATCCAACGTGTGTTCAAACACGCCGAACAGCTTCTCTGGCAAAGTCCGTTTTTGCACGCCAAAATGATAGTACAATCCTGCCTGCGCTCCCCAACAGATGTGGAACGTGCTGTGGACGTGGGTCTTGCTCCATTCCATGATGCGGCACAGTTCGTCCCAATAATCCACCTCTTCAAAGGGCAAATGCTCCACCGGCGCGCCCGTGATCACCATGCCGTCGAAATTGCTGGCTGCCACGTCGTCAAAATCCTTGTAAAAGGCCAGCATATGCTCTTCGGGCGTGTTTTTGGATTCATGGGAGCGCGTGCGCGCCAACGTCAGTTCCACCTGCAACGGCGTATTGCCCAGCAGGCGGGAAAGCTGCGTTTCCGTATCGATTTTGGTGGGCATCAGGTTCAGCAGCAAAATTTGCAGCGGCCGTATGTCCTGACTGACGGCACGCGTTTCGTTCATGACGAAAATGTTTTCTTCCGCCAACGTTTTTCCCGCCGGAAGTCCGTTTGGAATCTTGATGGGCATGGTTTTTTCCCTCCCGATTTAGATGTTTTCCAATGCCTGCCGAATGTCCTCGATCAAATCTTCCTTGTTTTCCAGGCCGCAGGAAAGCCGCACCAGGTCGCTCGGCACGCCCGCTGCGATCAATTCCTGTTCGTTCATTTGGCGATGCGTGGTGCTGGCGGGATGCAGACAGCAGGTTCTT
>JAQXRL010000229.1 GCA_029218505.1 Eubacteriales bacterium
GATTCGCCAGGCAAGGGTGCGAACATGTCCTGCGCCATCCATGAATGCGGCCTCCTCCAGGGGGGTCGGAATCTGGCGAAAAAGATTCAGCATCAGGACTGTGTAATATCCCTGTGCGGCGCCCGAAAGCGCCAGCGCCCGGATGGGATCCGGCAGCTTTCGTTCTTTTGGCAGCGTATATCCGGGAATCAATCCGCCGTTGAACGGCGTGCGCGCTTTGTCATCCATTCCCTGGGCAATATATTTCTTGTTTCCTCCAATGCAGAACACATTGGAGGAAATGCCAACAACGCACACGGGCACGACGTTTCCCAAATAGAAGACAAGAAGCAAACACAGAAGGTTCTTTTTTCGCATACAATTCCTTCCTTTTCTCGCAGCGCCTGTCGGCTGCGTTCTAATTCATGATAGCGCAAAGCATAACGCATGTGCATTCTGTTTTGGGGAACGTTTTCTTTTGGAAAATGGTTTTTGCGGTTTCGGGAACCGCGTGGTTCTTGTGTTTTGACGCAAGGCGTGCTATACTCAAGCCATGCAACGGATTGAAATGCAACCGACAAATGCTTGTGAGGAAAACACGATGCGCACAATTGGATTGGATATTGGAACGACGACGCTTTCGGCAGTGGTGCTGGAGATGCCAACGCGTCGTCCGTTGGCCAGCAGGACGCAAAAGAGCGTGGGATTTCTAACCAGCGTAAACCCATGGGAAAAACTTCAGGATGCGGAAGAGATTCGGCGCAGAGCTACCGCGATGGTGCGGGAACTGATGGAGCAATACGGTCCCATCACCGCTGTTGGGCTGACGGGGCAGATGCATGGCGTTTTGTATGTGGACGAAAAGGGCGCCGCGGTGTCGCCGTTGTATACATGGCAGGATGAACGCGGAAATCTGCCCGTGCCAGGCGGAGAGTCCTTTGCCAGGGTCATGTCCCGGAAAACGGGATATTCGCTGGCCACGGGATACGGAATGGTGACACACGCCTGGAATACCGCCCGCGGAATTGTTCCGCCGGGAGCAAAGCGCGTTACGACCATTGACGCCTACGTGGGCATGGGGCTTACCGGGCGGCAGACGCCCATTTTGCATCATTCGGAAGCAGCCAGCCTGGGCGTATTTTCCCAGGAACCCGGGTGCTTTGATCTGGAGGCGCTGGCGCGCATGGGAATATCGCCGGAAATCCTGCCGGAGGTGACGGGCAAAACAGCCTTTATGGGCATTATGCCCTCCGGAACGCTGGTCACGGTGGGCCTTGGAGACAATCAGGCCAGCTTTTTGGGTTCCGTGCCGGACGCCAAACGCTGCGTTTTGGTGAATATGGGTACGGGCGGCCAGATTTCCGCCTTGGCGAAACGTCCCGTTCCATCGCCCGACATGGAGGTAAGGCCTTTCGTGGATGGCGATTATCTTCTGGTGGGTTCGCCGCTGTGTTCCGGAAGAGCGTACGCCCTGTTGGAAAAATTCATTCGGGAATGTGCAAAAATGGCCGGCGCACAGGTGGATTCCGTGTACGACCAGATGAACGCCCTTGCCGGCGTGCAATATGCGCACCCGCTCAAGGTTCGGACGACGTTCAGCGGAAAACGCAGCGATCCTTCGCTGCGCGGTGCAATCGAAAACCTGGGCGAGGAAAACTTTACGCCGGGGCATTTCGCCAGAGGCGTGCTGGAGGGAATGACGGAGGAAATGTTCGATCTGTATCAGGTGATGAAACCCCATCTGGATCCACGGGCAGACCGTCTGGTGGCTTCCGGAAACGCCGTGCGCCTGAACCCGGTGCTGCGGGACGTCCTTGCGCAGCGCTTTGGAATGCCGGTGAGCATGCCGGATACCCGGGAAGAAGCGGCTTGCGGCGCGGCGGTGTTTGCGGAAATGGCTTGCAAACACCGATAAAGTTGCCGTTTTGGATAAATCATGTGCCCGATATGGTGAGCGAAAAGCCGGAATTTCTGCTATGATATATGCGGTTATAAGAATGAAGAGGAGGTTTGCACCATGACCATTCGCGTGTTCGAAAACGATCGGCTGGCCGCGAAGGCTGCCGCAACCATCTTTGCCAGTGAGATTCTGAAAAAACCCGATTGTATCATCGGCTTGGCGACGGGATCTACGCCGGTGCCCACCTATCAGGAACTGATTCGATTGAATCAGGAAGGCGTGCTGGATTTTTCCAAGGTGCGTTCCTTTAATCTGGACGAATACGTAGGCCTTGCGCCGGAGCATCCCTGCAGCTACCGCCGTTTTATGAACGAGCAATTGTTCGACCACATCAACATCGACAAGGCCAACACCCATGTGCCTTCTGGAATTGGCGACGATCCGGAGAAGAATGCGGCGGAATACGACGCGGCAATTGAAGCGGCGGGCGGCGTGGATTTGCAGCTGCTGGGCATCGGCCACAATGGGCATATCGGCTTTAACGAGCCTTGCGACCGCTTCATTGCGCCCACCAACATTGTAACGCTGACGGATTCCACCATCAACGCCAACACCCGTTTCTTTGAAAAGCGGGAGGATGTGCCCCGCAAGGCGATTTCCATGGGCATTCGCACCATCATGTCTGCCCGGCGCATCCTGATGATTGCCACCGGCGAGGGCAAGGCGCAGGCGGTTCGGGACATGATTTGCGGAGACATTGATCCCAGACATCCCGCATCCATCCTGCAGGCGCACCACAACGTACAAATCCTGCTGGACAAGGGCGCCGCGTCCTTGCTGTGAGGTTTCCCATGAAAGCAATTATCAACGGAAGAATCGTGCAAAAGGACGGCGTTGTCTCCGGCAAGGCGCTGCTGTTTGATTCCCATATTCTCGGCCTTGCGGAGCAAGCGCCGAAGGATTGTGAAACGATCGACGCTCAGGGGAAGCTGGTGCTGCCGGGACTGCTGGACATGCACATTCATGGCTATCTGGGACAGGACGCTTCCGACGGAACGGATGCGGCGATCAAGACCATGGCGGATGGCGTCGTGAAAAACGGTGTGACGGGATTTTTGCCCACCACCATGACCGTGTCTTACGATGAATTGCGGACTGCCTTTGAATGCGTTCGCCGGGCAAAGGCGGAAAGCCAGTCCAATGCATGGCCCGGCGCCCGGGTGCTGGGTCTGAACGCAGAAGGGCCGTTTATCAATCCTTCCAAGCGGGGCGCCCAGGCGGAGAAGCACATTCGTCCCGGCGACGCGGCGTTCCTGAAGGAATATCTGGACATTTTGAAGGTGTTCACCATTGCGCCGGAGATGCCGGGCAACCTGGACTGCATTCGGGAAATGGCGGAGAC
>JAQXRL010000230.1 GCA_029218505.1 Eubacteriales bacterium
TTGCCAATACAGATCAAGGGTGAAACATTCTACCGGTGCATGTTTGAAAATCCTCATCCGGAAAAAGAATTGCTGCAGGTTGATGTTCAAACAGAGAAAAAGAAGCCATGCTCGATTTTCGTTAGCGAAATCAAAAAACTGACGTATAGAAGGTAGGGGAATATATGCAGAAGGCATTCTGTTTTCCCATTCGCATCAACCGGCAGGGCGGATATTTTGAGGATCAGACGGGCCGCCCATTCCTTTGGCATGGGGATACATGCTGGCGAATCTTCTGGATGATGTCCTATGAAGAAGCGTGTGTCTATTTGGAAGACCGGGCTGCCAAGGGATTTACTGTTATTCAAACGCATATGTTGCCCCATCATGTTTATCAGACGAATGTTTACGGCGCAAATCCATTTGTCCGTCCGGGACAAATGGATTTGCTGAATGAGGCGTATTTTGCAAATGTTGACCGTGTAATCAGCTATGCTAATACGCTGGGGTTGGCTATTGCCATAGCCCCGATGTGGTTGAGTGTTTGGGAGGATGACTGGCATCGCCTTTATCATGGCGAACCTTTGGCGCACTATTCAAAAGCAATTGCCGAGCGGTACGGCAGATGTGAAAATGTCATTGCCTTTATTCATGGAGGTGATGACGATGCCCTTGCCCTTCATGAGGAAATCAGAAAAACGGTACCGCTTTTTAAGCAAATGGCTCCGAACGTTTTCAACACATTTCATGCAGGCATTGGACCCAGCTATCCTTTTTTCGGTGACAACGACTGGTACGACTTCTGTATGAACTATACCTACGACTACGACTCCTGCGTCCGGCAGATGCTGGAGGCGCGCAAACGGTATCCGAACAAACCGGCGTTGCTGGCAGAAACCCACTATGACGGCAACGATGGAATTACACCGGAAGTCATTCGTAAGTTTGCCTATACTTCTTTGCTGCTGGGTGGATGCGGACAAACCTATGGCAACAAGGATCTATGGATGGCGAATATGTTTTGGCCTGATGCTCTATGGTCAGCCGCGGCACAGCATATGATGACATTGCGTGAAATCGCGGACCGATTGCCATGGTATCTGATGAAACCGGATTTTTCCGGTCATTGGGTGCATACGGTTCGCTCACTGATGCCGGGTGCATCGGATGCCTATATTCCTGCAGCCTGCACAGAAGACGAATGTGAGCTTGCCGCCTATGTTTCCGACAGACGGTACTTCACTGTGGAAATCATGAAGGACGCACAGGGCGAATGGATTGACCCAGTCAGCGGCCGTGTATTCTGTGCAAAAACCATCCGTTACAATGAGAAGGACGTCCTGCAAATACCTGGCCGTAATGCAGGCGGCAACGACGACTGGCTGCTGCATATGAAAAAATAGGATGCGCAAATGCGCGGAGGTAGAAAAGCATATGCAAACAAGTGTCTTGTTTCTGGGTGGACCTGGTAATATTTCCGATTCCACTATCGGCTACTTCCTTCAAAAGGGCGTTCCTGTTGCTGCGATCAAACGGACTCAGGGCGGCTTAATGGGCTATGAAGGAAAAATACGCATGTACTACGGTGATCGTGATCAGCTTGAGGTATTGCTTCATGCCCTGCGCGATTTTCAGCCCGATATCCTTATTGACTGCACCTGCTTTGATCTTGCACAGGCTGCCACGGTTGCCTGTGCGCTGAGAATTGCTCCTGTGAGGCGGTTCCTGTTCATCAGTACCGCCGACGTTTATGGTTATCCACTCTCGCGCTTACCGATGGGAGAAGCTGATTCATGGCGTACGCCTAACGACGATTACGCAGAGAAGAAAAAAGCCATAGAAGCGTTTTATCGAGAAGCGCTGGCTGGAACAACGGTGGGCTATACCATTATTCGTCCCGGATATTCCCTGGGAAAAACCTTCTGCATGGGTGCCTTTGGGCGTGACAGAGGAATCCACCTGATCGCACGAATCCGGCAAGGTTTGCCTGTCTATTCCCCCGGTGACGGCACCACGCTTATTGATGCCGGTGCGGCCTATAATACTGGCAGGATGATTGCCCGCATCTGTGAGGATAATGGAACCATTGGAGAGGACTATAATTGTGCAAACAATCAGGCTATCACCTACGATGAGTACCTTCTTTCTTTTGGCGAGGCTTTGGGAAAACCGGTGCATATTGTTCATATTCCAACGGATTTCATGTTTTCGCTGGGCCGTCGTGAGGTAGCAGAGAGTCCATTGGGCAGCCTGACACAGTTCCACCTGTACTTTTCCGTAGAGAAGTTTCGCCGCCGCTTTCCTGATTTTTGTTGGGAGTATTCTATCGCTGATGCAGTGCGGGATTATGCTGCTTATCAGGAATCTCTCGGCAATTTTAAGGCAGTTGACGAACTGCGCTTTGAAGATCGGATCATTCCCTTATGGCAGGGCGCCATGAAGGAACTGAAGATAAACATCAATGAAGCCATATAAAGGAGCGCAAAAAATGACTAATCATTACGATTTATCCTCTGAACAGCGCAAAGAATACGCTCAGCATCTCATGCCCTGTCTCAAACAACCGGGTGGACTGCCTCTCAAAGGTGGTCAAGGCATCTACCTGTTTGATCTTAATGGAAAGAAGTATATGGATTTCACTTCAGAACAGTTTGTTTGCCTGCTCGGGTTTGGCAATCAGGAGGTTGCGGAGGCAATTTAT
>JAQXRL010000231.1 GCA_029218505.1 Eubacteriales bacterium
TACAGCGTCTCCTTTCAAAAAGTTCTGACCGGTGAAAATCACGGTTGCGATCATGCAGGCTGTGGCGCGGCAATGCTCTATCGGCAATTTCCCAACAAAAAAGGGTGGGCGCCTGTCATGGAGGCCATCGCAGGACATCACGACGGTTTGCTGGAATTTGAACAACTGCGCAATTATCTGAAAGAGAGCACGGCATCCGAACAGCCCTGCAAGGCTGCGTCGGGAAAAATTTTTGCGCTCGCCGGGGATCAGGAATATAAGAACGCCTTTGCGCATTTCTGCGCAGATTTTCCGAATTACCGGCTGCCCAGCCTCCGGGATGAAATCCTGCCAGCAGACACATCCATTGCCCGGATGCTCCATACGCGGATGCTGTTTTCCTGTCTCGTGGACGCTGATTATAGCGTTTCGGCAATGGATGTCAACCCGGAATACAGAAAGAACACAGAAAAAGAGCGCCTGAATGCGGCTGAAAAGCTCCAGGCGCTCTATGCATATCGGGATGAAATCCGCCGAAAATCCACAGCACAAGGGGCGTTGAATCAAATCCGCGATGCACTGTTCGAGCAATGCGGTGCTGCCGGGGATCAGAAAGAAGGGCTGTTTACCCTCACCGCTCCAACAGGCACGGGAAAAACGCTTGCGCTTTTGCACTTTGCCTTGCGGCACTGCATTGCCGAAAACAAGGATCGCATTATCGTAGTGCTTCCATTTTTAACGCTGGCGGAACAAAATGCGGCCATATATCAGTCGATCGTTTCCGATGTGCTCGTCGACCATTCCCAAAGCGATTTGAGCGACGACGCGCGAGAAGTGGCCGCCCGATGGAGCCATCCGTTTATCATAACGACTTCTGTCCGATTCTTTGAATCCCTTTTTTCACGAAAACCAGGCGATTGCCGAAAGCTGCATCACATTGCGAACAGCGTGATTTTGTTCGACGAGGCGCAGAGTCTTCCCCTCGGCGTAACTGCCGCCACCCTGCAGGCCGTGAACGAACTCTGTCAGCGCTATCATTGCACAATGGTGTTTTCGTCTGCCACGCAGCCGGATTATACGGCAATTCCCGGCATCCAGTGGCTTCCCAGAGAGATTATGCCGGAGCACAAGAAGCTTTTTGCCGCCTTGCAGCGAACGAACGTGGAATGGCGGCTCTCTGTTCCCGGCGGAACTGCCTTTGCGCAAATTGCCGGCGAGATGGCGGAGGCGAAAAGCAGCTGTGCCATCGTCAATTTGAGAAAACACGCCAGAGAGCTTTACGGATTTGTGAAAGCGCTGGCGCCAGCGCAATCCGTATTTTATCTGACCACGGATCTCTGTCCTGCGCACAGAAGCAAGGTTGTTGCGGAAATCACGGCGCGGCTGAAGGCCGGCATGCCATGCAGCGTCATTGCGACGCAGTGCATCGAGGCAGGCGTTGATCTGGATTTTGATTTGCTGTATCGCGCCTTGGCTCCTCTGGATTCCATCATTCAGGCCGCAGGGCGTTGCAACCGTAACGGCCGGCTGGCAGAAGGCGGAAGGGTGGTTGTGTTTGAACCGAATACGCCGGGAAGGCTCTATCCGGATTCTGACTACGATCGCTTTGCCAAGACCGTAAAGCGCATCGCCATCGAGAAAGGCATCAACATCCACGATCCGGCGCAGATTATGACATATTCCGCGGAAATCTTCCGGGATCATGCGGACAAGCCGCAGCTGATCCGGGCGCTCGACGAAGGCAGCTTCGAAGCGGTGCATCAGGAATATCAGCTGATATCCAATCAGGGCGTGCGCGTCATCGTTCCCTATGATCCGCAATTTTATCCGGATATTGTCGCCCAGGTGAGAACACAAGGCATGACGCCCGCGCTGATGCACAGGGCGGCCTCGATCACGGTAACGGCATATCCTTGTCCCGAACTGGAGCTGTATGCCGAAAATCTCCCCTACAGAAGCCACCGCGGAACGCAAGATGTCGAAAGCAATTATTATGTCCTGCGGCCACAATATGAAAAACTCTACACACAGGAGCTGGGCCTTCAGTTTCCGGAAAGCGAACCATCCAATGCTTCAAGCATTTGGTAATACAATACAGACAGACGGAGGTGAATCAATCAAATGGAAATCCTGCTGGAAGTTTGGGGGGATTTCGCGTGCTTTACTCAGCCTTGGAGCAAGGTTGAACGGCTCTCGGCCCCGTTTCCGACGCCCTCTGCTGCGCGTGGCATTCTGTCATCCATTTACATGAAACCCGCCGAATTCACATGGCAGATCAATCGGATTGAAGTGCTGAACCCCATTCAGTATATCGGCTTCAAGCGCAATGAGGTGAAGTGCACCGTGAGCAATTCCCCCATCTATTCCGATGACAATGACGTGCGGACACAGCGTCAGACCATCGCCCTGAAGGACGTGCGATACCGAATCGCCGCTTCCATCCTTCCCAGGCCTGCATTCGCGGGCAAGGAGGCGCAGCTGTACGCACAGGCGCTGCGCAGGATTCGATGCGGAAAGGCGTACGCGCAGCCGGGGCTTGGCTTAAGGGAATTCGTCGGCTATTTTGAGGAGAGCGATCTGACAAGGGCGCCGATCGACCAGGATCTGGACGCAGGTCTGATGGTCTATGACATTTTTGATCAGAAGGATCCCGGAGTGCAGAAAAAGGCGCATCCACGGTTGGCGCTGTATCATGCGGTGATGAAAAAGGGCGTCATACAGGTTCCGCCCTACGACAGTCCGGAGGTCATGAAGGGGGAATTCATGTGCTGAAAGCCCTTTATGATTATGCAATACAGCGCGGCCTCACGGTGCCGGACGGCTGCGTAAAGAAGACGGTGAAGGCCTATGTCTGCCTTTCCTCCGTCAATCCGGACTATGCGGAGGTAATTCCCGGCGGCGAAGAGGCCGTGGTGTGTCCGGATATCGGCAGTCTTGCCAAAGGAACGGATAAGAGCAATGTTTTGTGTGAAAATCGGTCTGTGGTTTTTGCAACGGAGGAAAACGCGAAGAGCCGATTTTTCTGGAATGCAATGGCCGATTGCGCACAACATGACGCGCAGTTGAAGCGCTGTGTTCAGGCGGCAGAGGATGAACAGCTGCGCGGGAGAATCTTGTCAGAACTGGATCGCTACAAGATCAAGCCGGCCGATCGTATTTGCTTCATGATCGACGGCGAATCCGTCCTCAAGCGAAAAAGCGCGCTTGCCTGGTGGCAAGAATACCGCCGGCAGTTTCAAAAAGCCGGCGGACAGAAAGTGCCCTGCCTGATTACGGGGGAACTCATCGAACCGGTTGCTACCACGCCTCCCATTTCCGGGCTGGGCATTGTCGGAGGGCGTGCGCAAGACACGTTGATCTGCTTTGACAAGGCCTCGTTTTGTTCCTACAATCTCAAACAGGCCGCCAATGCGCCGGTATCTGAACGCGCTATGACGGCGGTCAAATCCGCCATGGATGATCTGATCCGGAAAGCCCCGGTGCTTGCGGGCATGAAATTCGTCCATTGGTATGATTGCGAACTTCCGGCGAACATGGATCCCCTTCTGTCGCAGGAGTTTGGCTTTGCCGTTGAAGAAGAGGATGCGGAAGAAGATGCAGCGGAAGAGGATGTGCTTTCGCCGGAAGAACAGTTGCGCAAGGCGCGTTCTGCGGAACACAGCGCCGATGACTTTGTCAAAAGCGCGGAAAGCGGCGAGGCTCGCCCATTGCCGGCGCATACCAGTTATCACATTCTGCTGCTCAACGGCGTTGGCGGACGCGTTATGCTGCGCCGGTACATGCGGGGAAGTTATGAGCAATTGCGCAACAGTCTGGATGCGTGGAGCAAGGATCTGTCGCTGACAAGCGCGTCCGGCGCCGGGAATCTGCCGCCCTGCAAGTTGACTGCGCGGCTGATTCGGCTGCTGAGTTTCCAGAAGGCGGACGCCAAACCCTTGAGCCGAATGGATAAGGAACTATCCGGGCAAATGGCGAGCATCCTCACGGCGATTCTCACCAACGGGCCGCTGCCGGATGCAGTCGCTGCCAGGGCGCTTGCCCATTTGCGGTCGGAATTGCTGGCGGATGACGACAAGGACCGGGAAAATATTCGCTTCTATTCCATGGGCCTGGCATGCCAATGGCTGAAAGTATGGCTTCTTCGAAGAAAGGACGCCGTTGAACAGGAGGAAAACATCATGGAAACGTACAATCCGGATCTGAAAAACACAGCCTATCACTGCGGCGGAATGATGGCGGTTTTCAGCCGGCTTCAGGAGACCGCCGTGCCGGAAATGGGCGCCGGCATCTTGCAGCGTTACTACGCTTCGGCGATTCAATCTCCACAGATGGTGCTGGGCATGCTCTCCAAGAGGAGCACGCATCATCTGGAAAAGCTGGAAAGCAAGGGACTCACAAAATACTTCTCCGATAAATTGGCGGAACAAAGCGTGCGCATTGGCGCGGAGATTCCCGCAACGCTGACCTTGGCAGAGCAATCGTACTTTGCCTTGGGTTACTATCAAATGCTGGCGCAGATGAACATGGAGCGGAATGCTGCCCGAGCCCGGAGGATGGCAGAAAACGATAGAAAAGATACGGAGGAATGATCGATGGCTATTCAGAATCGCTATGAATTCATGTATTATGTTGCCTGCACCGACGCAAACCCCAACGGCGATCCCGACATGGGAAACACGCCCCGCGTGGATCCGCAAACTCTGTGCGGTTACATTTCCGATGTGGCGACAAAGCGCAGAATCCGCAATTACGTGGACATGGCCTATGCGGGCGAACCCGGTATGAACATCATCATCCAACAGGGAACCAACATAAACCGTCACATTGCGCAGGCAAAGCACGAGGCAGGCTTCGAGGAATGCGCAAAGGGAAAGGATGCGGTCTATGCCGGTCGCCGCAAGGCCTGCGAATTGTTCTATGATGTGCGCACATTTGGCGCGGTCATGTCCACGGGCCCCAATGCCGGTCAGGTGCGCGGCCCGGTGCAGATCACGTTCGGACGCAGCCTGGATCCTGTCTATCCGCTGGATCTGTCCATCACACGCGTAGCCGTGGCGGACAACAACGCCAAGTGTTCCACGGCGGAAGACTATCTCAAGTGGGAACAGGAAACCCCCGAGGACAAGCTGCGCACCATGGGCCGCAAGCAGCTGATTCCCTTTGGCCTTTACGAGGTGCGCGGCTTCATCAGCGCAAACCTCGCCGCAGAAACAGGCTTTGACGAGCGCGATCTCTCCATTCTCTCGGAGGCGATTCTGAACATGTATGAACATGACCGTTCGGCAAGCAAGGGCACGATGTCGGTGGTGTCCCCCCTGATTCTGTTCAAACATGTGGGCTCTGACAGCGACGGAGCACAGAGAGCCCGCCAGGCAAAGCTCGGTTGCGCGCCCGCGCACAAGCTGTTCGAACTGGTGCATGTTCAAAAGAAGGAGGGCGTGGAACACCCGCGCAGCTACAAGGATTATGACGCCGTTGTTCACCTGGACAAGGTTCCCAGCGGCGTACAAATCGGTTTCAAGGAGGATGCATTCCGCGAAATCACTTGGAACGCCCTGCCTGCGGACGAGGAATGGTTCGTCCATGGATGATTGGGAACCAATCTCCATCTCGACTATTGCCCATGCAGGATACTGTATGAGACGGGCAGCGCTGCTCATCAACGAAAACATCTGGTCGGAAAACGCGGACACGGCCAAGGGCCGAATCGAGCATGAACGCGTGCACTCCCGCAGGATTGAACGTCGCGGCACAGAAATCAAAATCTTCGAATGCGACGTGTATTCGGAAAGCCTTGGCGTAACCGGAAAATGCGATTGTATTGAAGCCAGCGCCCATGATCACGGCTGCCGGGTTCCGGGAATTGCGTTTCCTGTTCGTCTGTATCCGATCGAATACAAGCATGGGAAAGCACGCAGCGAAGAAGAATACGAACTGCAGCTGTGCGCCCAGGCCATGTGCCTGGAAGAGATGCATCAAACCTCCATCCATGAAGGAGCCGTGTTTTACATATCATCGCACAAGCGCATCCCCGTATTCTTCACCCACGAAATGCGATCAAAGGTCCGGGAAACCATCCTGGCCATTGAAAGCATGCGCAGGGAATTTCGTGTTCCGCCTGCAACATATGGCGCGAAGTGTGAAAAGTGCTCAATGCAAGGTCTGTGTATGCCGAAGGTGAAGAATTCGGCCAAGGATTATTGCCGCCTCCTGCGCGCAGAGGCTTCGGAGGTGTGAATGAAAAAACTGCTTGAGACGCTGTATGTGCTAACGCCAGACAGCTATCTGTACGAGAGGAACGATAACATTTGCCTGTCCATTGGCGGCAATGAGAAGGCGTCTGTGCCGGCTTCACAGGTTGAGTCCATAGTGTTCTTTGGAAAGAACACGGTTTCTACACATCTGCTGGGGCTGTGTGCCGAACACGGCATCACCGTCAGTTTTCTGGATAGAAATGGCCGGTTTCTCAGCCGGGCATGCGGCCCTGTAAACGGGAATGTTCTCCTTCGGAAGCGTCAGTATGCTGCAATGGAGGACACAGAGCATGTGCTTCTGCTCGTTCGTGATTTGCTCTATGGCAAGCTGCGCAACAGCAAAGAAGTGCTCCTGCGCCATGCGCGGAACGAAGAGGATGGACAAAGTCTATACCAAGCCGCTGAACAGCTTGCCGCGCTGGCAAAACAGATGGAAGGTTGCACAAATGTGGATTCCTTGCGCGGGATAGAAGGCATTGCAGCGAGCACATACTTTGAACAATTTGACCGCTTGCTTTCCGAATCCTGTGGCTTTCAGTTCGGTCAGCGCAGCAGGAAGCCGCCCAAAAATGAAGTGAACGCCGTATTGTCCTTTCTCTATACGATGCTTGTACACGACATGCGTTCTGCACTGGAAACTGTTGGACTGGATCCTGCCGCAGGGTATCTTCATGCCCTGCGGCCAGGGCGCCCGTCTTTGGCGCTGGACATGATGGAAGAACTCCGCGCTCCGCTTTGTGACCGTATGACATTGACGTTGTTCAACAAAGGTCAGCTCAGCAAAAACGACTTCGAATACGTATCTCAAGCAGTCTATCTCAATGACGCAGGGAGGAAAAAGGTGTTGACCCAGTGGCGTTCACGAAAACAAGAACAGATCGTGCATCCTTTTCTCAAGGAAAGGATCCCGATAGGTCTTATCCCTTATGCGCAATCCATGTTGTTTGCCCGGGTACTTCGGGGCGATTTGGACCGTTATCCGCCTTTCCTCTGGAGGTGACAGCATGCTGATGTTGATTACTTATGATGTCAACACTTCAACGCCAGAAGGAGAAAGACGTTTGAGGAAGGTTGCCAAGATCTGTGAACGCCATGGAATGCGCGTTCAGAATTCCGTGTTTGAAGTGTTCGTGGATGCAGCTCAGCTTGTATCCATGAAGGCAGAGCTTTCAGAAGCGATCGATGTAGAGAATGATTCTGTTCGCTTCTATCGATTGGGAAACTCCTATCAGCACAAAATCGAGACGATGGGGAAAAAACCAATCGTACAAGCGGGAAATGCGCTTATGTTTTAGTCGCATATCTTTCCCGTACATAAAAAGACGGGAGATCGGCGCAAGAATTTGCAAATCAATATGCAGATTCGCTCCTGCAAATCTGTCATTCTCTTGCATTTGAATGAGACCTCTGGTCTAGTTGTCCGAATCGCACAAAATGTCATTGTATAATCTGTCATTTTGTGCTGTCGCCCCTCTCGTAGGGGCGTGAGTTGAAATCTCTTCGGGCTGCGCAATGCTCGCCGCGCCTCCTCGTCGCCCCTCGCGTAGGGGCGCGATTCATCTCTCTTCCATACGCCTTTCGGCTTTCTTGCCGCTTCCTTTCGGATGTGTCCTGAACAACGATGGTCACGGTTTCGTTTGCAGCACGGCTTCATTGTTCCATACGTTTGTGGCGTTTACGGAATTTCGCTTGATAGGATGGAACGGAAAATGATACAATAACGTCCAAGGAATACATTGGAAAGGGAGAATACGCATATGTCCAAAAGCCGAGAAGAATTGCTTTGCCTGCTGAACGGCGAAAACGCGCTGGAAAACCTGAAGATCCTGTTGAAGAGCGAATCGCTGCCTGACATCCAGCGGGATGTAAACAACCACATTCATACCACCTATTCCTTCTCGCCCTATTCGCCCACAGCGGCCGTATGGTTCGCCCGGGCGGCAGGCCTTTGCACCTGCGGGTTAATGGATCACGATTCCATTGCCGGCGCAGAGGAATTTCTGTCAGCAGCAGATGTTTGCGGAATGGCCGTCACCATCGGCATCGAATGCCGCGTCAGTTTCGCCAATACGCCCTTCGGCAAGCGGCGCATCAACAATCCGGATCAAAACGGCGTGGTATACATGGCGTTGCATGGCGTCCCCCACAATCGCACAAAGGAAGTCAACGATTTCTTCGCGCCCTATCGCGCTCGTCGCAACGAGCGAAACCGCAAAATGGTGAATGCCGTAAATGCCCTGATGGGACAATATGGCATTTGTATGGATTTTGAAAAGGACGTGCTACCCTTGTCGAATTTCGCCAAGGGCGGTTCCGTTACCGAACGGCACATCGCCAGCGCCCTTTCTTACAAACTCTTGGAAAAGACCGGCGGCGGCAAAGCCCTGGTTGCCTTCCTGAAAGACGAACTGAACCTGAAAATTTCGTCCAAAATCGAAGGCTTCCTCTTGGACGAAAACAATCCCCATGCCATGTACGATCTGCTGGGCGTCATCAAATCCGATTTGATTTCCCGCTTCTATATTGACGCCACCGACGAATGCCCCGATGTGCGGGATGTGCTGGCTTTGTCGGAACGCGTCGGCGCCATTTCGGCATACGCATATTTGGGAGACGTGGGCCAGAGCGTTACCGGCGACAAGCGCGCCCAAAAATTTGAGGACGATTACCTGGACGAATTGATTGCTTACAACGCGCAATTGGGATTCCGCGCCGTGACATACATGCCTTCCCGCAATTCCCGCGAACAGTTGGACCGCATTCGCGCGCTGTGCGAAAAGCACCATTTGTTCCAAATCAGCGGTGAGGACATCAATTCGCCCCGTCAATCCTTCGTCTGCCAAGCCCAACGCGATCCCGCCTTCGCCAACCTGTATGAGGCTACATGGGCGCTCATCGCCCACGAATGGCGCGCTACGGCCAACCCCGAAGACGGCCTTTTCAGCGACAAAAGCATCCGGACTTGGCCGGATCTGAACCAGCGCGTCGCCGCGTTTTCCGCCCTTGGGCAGGAAATGTTCAAATCCTGACGCGCAACAGGATTTCCACGATATTTTCCCGGTTTCGTCACGGAGAAGGCATGATTTTTGCCTATAATAAGATGTGAAATTCATACGCGTTCCCGTCGGCCCCACAATCCCGACGGGAACGCAAAATATGACACGAAAGCAGCGGCAACCGATACTATCCCGTTGCCGATGAGCATACAAATATCTTATGAAGATCATGTGAGGTGCGCCTTGAAAACCTTCGGTCGTATGATGATGGCCGCTTTGTTTGCGGCAATTGCTCTGGTGTTCGCGACATGCGCCGCGGCAGAAATGGAAATTGTTACGGACGTTAAAATCACACCCACGCCCAAGGTCTATCGGGAATTGCTCAACGGCGTTCGAGACACGGAAGGCGATACATCCGTCTACGAATTGCAAGTTCGCCTTCAGCAATTGGGGTATCTCGCCGCGGAACCGGACGGCATTTACGGCGCCAGCACCGAAGTGGCGGTGAAGGAATTTCAGGAATTGAACGGCATTCGGGATACAGGCGTGGCGGATTTGGACACCCAGCTGCTGCTGTTTTCCGATATTGCAAGCATCGTTCCCAAACCCACGCCGACGCCCACGCCCATCAACAACGGCGCAAGCGGAGAAGACGTCAAAACCGCCCAGCTCGCGCTGGCCCGGTGGGGCTTTTTGTCCGGAAGCGCGGACGGAGATTACGGCAACCGCACCGAAAGCGCCGTAAAGGCATACAAAAATTACATATACGCGCTGGAACAGGCCTATCAGGAAGCGCATCCCACGCCAACGCCGGCGCCTACGCCCACCCCTACGCCCCAACCCACGCCCTATGTGGCGGACGGCGAGCAACCCATCGTCGTGGACCGGACGGTGGAGCCTACGCCCGAGGTAACGCCTTCGCCCACACCCTATGCTCCCGACGGTCTCATTGACGACGATCTGCTGGCGGCATTTTCCCAGGAGAGCTTCCAGGTGTACGTGCAGGATTTGGCCAGCGGCGACAAGGGCAGAGAGGTTACGCGGCTGCAAACACGATTGTGGAACCTGGGATATTTGTACGGCGGCGCGGACGGCGCTTTCGGCGGCATGACCGCCCGGGCGCTGAAATACTTCCAGCAGCGAAATGGCTTGGAGGAAACCGGCGTTGCGGACGAAATTACACAGCGCATTCTGTTTTCCGACGCGGCAGAACGATCCACGGAATATGTCTTCCCATACAAGTTGATCGTAGATGTGTCCGAACAAAAGGTATATGCATACGAATGGACCGGCTCGGGGTACGGCAATTGCGTCAAGACCATGACCTGTTCCACGGGCACGAAGAGCAATCCGACGCCGTTGGGCACGTATCAGGCGGGCGGCGCTTGCGGCGGCGAATGGTATTACTTTAAGGATTTCGATTGTTACGCCAAATATGCCTACCGCATTGTAGGCGGAATCCTATTCCATTCCGTGCTGTACAACAGCAAAAGCGAAAGTTCCCTGTCCAGAAGTTCCGTCAACGCCCTGGGTTCCAGGGCATCCCATGGCTGCGTGCGCCTGACCGTGGAAAACGCAAAATGGATTTGCAACAACTGTCCGGCCGGCACCACGGTGGTCATTCAAAAATAGACAAGACGGGAGGTTTGCACGGCATGCATCGTTTCCACAAAATTGCCGCCACGGTTTTGTGCCTGCTTCTTGCGTCGTGCGCCATTGCGGAAATCAATGTGGCCCAGGACGCGTTGGATCAGGCCTCGCTGGAGGATTTGTATGCGCTGCGGGAACGCATTGATGAACGCATTGCGGAATTGGAGCGCGGCCTGCATGCGGATCAGGTATATCCCAGCGGATCCTATCAGGTAGGCGACGACATTCCTGCCGGATATTACGTGGTGATGGAAGCGGAGCGGGCACTGTTTTCCAGCCTGATCATCCGCTCCCAGGCAGATGAAGCCGGCGAGATTTTGGCCCACGAGCTCATCCTTGGTCAAGCGGTGGTGAAACTGACCGCCGGAACATATGTCACCTTCGCGGACGCCGTCGCTTATCCCATGGACTCCGCGCCGGACATTCGCCTGTCCAACGTGGACACCCTTCCGGAAGGCGGTTACTGGGTCGGCACGCACCTGGAACCCGGAACATATGTCATTGCGCCGATGGAAAAAGCGCCTCTTTCCTCTTACAGCGTGTTCGACGACGTGCTGGGAACGGATGCGCAATTGGTGAAATTCGAAAAGATTACGCAGCCGATTTCCGTGGAATTGGAAGCGGGGCAATACTTGGAGCTTTCCGGGTGCACCCTGTCCCGATAAAACCGCGCCGCAACAAACGACCGCTTCTTTTGCAAAGAAGCGGTCGTTTTAGACTGTCGAAAAACACCGAGAGAACATAAGAGGCTCGAATTCCAATCGTGGCCGTGGCGGGGGAGATTGCTTCCCCGTCCACCGGCAACGACCGATCCTGAACAGCCGTGAATAGAAGGCGTCTCGAATCCCCGAAACGAGGATTTGCAAGGCAAGAAGCACGATGGATATGGTATCGACGCCCTCTTTCGAGGGCCGCCACGGCAGATATGCCCTTACATGGCTGGGGCAAGTCTCCCGTTCAACCGGTGGTCATGACGATATTCGGGAACTGCAAGATTATCTTCTGCCACGGCGCTTATGGCGTTTCCGGCGATTTCCGCCCAGCGTCTTCACCACGGCCACGCCCAACGCGCCAATCAGCGCGACCGCCGCAATTCCCGCGACAATCCATGCGGGCGCAACGCCTCCCCGGGATTCCACCGCCGGCTGCGGCTCGGGCGTAAGCTCCGGAGCGGGCGTAGCCGTGACCTGCACGGGCGCCGGCGTGGATGTGGGGTCCGGCGTAGGCTCGGGCGTGGGCACAGGCTCGGGCGTGGACGTCGGAATGTTCTCCAGAAAATCATTTTTTTCCACGTCCAGCCCCACCGTTGTATACGTCAATCCAAACTTGGTGTTGTCGTATTTTTTGCCGTGGTGCTCCATGCTGAAGTAGTCCTGCTGAGATTTATGCTGCAAAAATCCGATCTTCGCTACCTCCAGAGGCGTTTTCCCTCCCAATGCCTCCGCCGGCGTATTCCAATTCATATACAGCGTGTTTTCGTCGCTCAAATGCAAATACAATTTTTTCACCTGCCATGCGCCATATTCTTGCGCTGACTGGGAATATTGCGTCTCATCCGCCGCCGCCTCAATGGCATATTCCATGGCCAAGGCGGTAATCTTGTGCTGATTGTGGCCATATTCTCCGTTGAGGTCATGGGTAACGATCACTTCTGGCCGGTATTTGCGGATTGTCTCCACCAGTCTTTCCAGAATAGCGTCCTTGCCGCCCCACAAGTCAATGCCTGCGTCTATGCTGGAAACCCGCTGATCCTTCATATTCAAAAATTCCGGATATGTACGCACGCCCATGGCCCACAATCCATTGAGCGCCTCGCCCCGGCGAAGTCTGCCGCAAGTGGTCATGTACACCACCACCATGTCCGCATCCCGAACGACGTCGTAATACGGAATGGCGCCGCCAAAAAACAGTTCTTCATCGTCCTGATGGGTGCTCACCAACATGATATCCGCCTTTTCTACAGGCGGTTGCCATATCTGCACGCTTTGTGGCATTTCCCCTTGGGTGCACAGCCGCACCGACGCCACCTGCGTGCCCTTCGGCACGGAAATGACTACCGTTGTAACGGCGGAATTCAACGGATAATAGTTGATAATCGCCCGGAAGGAATCCGCCAGCGTGCGTCGGGAAAGCTCCGTTCCTGCGGCGTCCAGTTCACGAATTTCATAATCTTCCGGTTCCGAAAACCATTCGATCATCATGCCGCCGGGATTTGCGTTTTCCGGCAAATCCACCAGGATGCTGGCGCCGTCTGCCGCCGCTTCCCAATAGGTCTTGATATTTCCGTCTGTCAGAGGTTTCGCGTCCCCGGAGGACACCGTAATGTTGCATTTCCCCGTGAGATCCTGCACCTCATCCGCTGCAGCAGACACATTCAGCGCCAGCAACAGTGCCAGCAGGAAAAACACAGACCACAGCCGCTTCATTCTGCATGAACTTCCTTTCACCGTACCATTTGCGTTACAATGGCGTTTTGCACTTCCATGCCCTTTGGCGTCAGGGCAAATCGCCCGTCTTCCATCGTGGCAAAGCCTGTCCGCACGAAATCCCATGCGCACGGCGCATATTTCGTCAGTTCCTCGCCCGTCTCTCGCCGGAATTGTTCCAGCGAAAGCCCTTTCACCGTCCTCGTGGACAGCAAAATCAATTCTTCCGCCCGGGCTGCGGCGTCCAACTGTTCTACGTCCAGCCTGCGTCCGCCGGAGAGATATTCTTCCAAATTCTCCGCATTGTGAAACCGCGTTTCGTCCATCAGGGAATGCGCCGCGCAGCCGATTCCCAAATACTCCCCGCGATACCAATATGTCAGGTTGTGGCGGCATTCCCGGCCGGGCAAGGCGTAATTCGAAATCTCATATCGGATTCTGCCCGCCGCCGCAAGCATTTCGCCGGCGGCGCGCTGCATGGCAAGAACTTCCTCTTCCCCGGGAAGGCGAATTTTCCCTTGGGAAGCCATGGCCGCCATCTGCGTCCCTTCCTCCAGGATCAGCGAATACGCGGACACATGTTCCGGATGGAACGCCAGAACCCGTTCCAGCGTTTCCCGCCACATTTCCGGGGTCTGTTCCGGCAGCGCGTACATTACATCCAGGTTCAGGTTGTCGAAACCGGCTTTGCGCGCGTCGGCAACGGCGCGAACAACCTCCGCAGCGGTATGCACGCGCCCCAGCTTTCGCAACAGTCCGTCATCCATGGCCTGCACGCCGAAGGAAATCCGGTTGAACCCTGCCCTGCGCAAACAGCGCAATTTCTCCGCATCCACGGTTCCGGGGTTGGCTTCCAGGGTAATCTCCGCGTCCGTGCGCAGCGAAAAACACGTCGCCGCACATGAAAGCGCTCCCGTCAACAGCTCCGCCGGCATCAGAGACGGGGTTCCTCCGCCGAAAAACACGCTGGCGCAGGGGCGTCCTTGCATTTTGTCCCGCCAGGCGCGCATCTCTTCCTCCAGCGCTTGAAAATACGCCCGCCATTGGCGTTCCCGGTTGGGATAAGACACAAAATCACAATACGCGCACTTCCGAACACAAAAGGGCACATGGATGTACAGCGCAAAATCTGTCATGGCGTCTCCTAAAGCCGCAATTTTTCCACCGTCAGGCCTGTTTTTTCCGCCAGAAACGCGGCAAACTCATCGGGATTCCCCACGGTAAAGTCCGCCTTGGGCAGAACGTTGGCGAGATTTTTCTGGGGATACAGCAGGAAGTATTCCTTCGTTTCCACGATTTTCCCATATTTGGAATACAGATTCGTTCCTTGGGCAGCACTGGAGGAAACCTGTATTCCCTCGTCGGTAAATCGCAGTTCGCTATCTCTGGCGCTGTCTTTTACGGCGCGCCAGGAAATCCAGCCTTGTATCTGCGGCCTGAACGCCGCCAAGGACGCAAGCGCACCCAAAAGGATGGTGTACAGCAAGGCGTTGGGGTCGCGTACCGCCCAGCTCAGGACAATATACAGCAATCCCAGAAGGATTACCGCAAACCGCACATAGCGGAACTTTCTGTCTCTCACGCGCGCCACGATTCTACAGCCCTTCTTGTCCAGCTCTGTCTTTACGACAAACCGTTCCTCCATCTTCCTTCCTCCTAAAAGTCTGCTCCATCAAACGGAAAATTCGCAGGCGGTCGGTACGTCCAGAATTTGGAGTGCTGCGCGCATGGAAAAGACGCCGAACATGCGTTTCCGGAAATTCAGAAACACACTTTAGTCGTCCATCTTCAGCACGGCCATGAACGCCTCGCTGGGCACGGAAACGGAACCCACCTGGCGCATGCGCTTTTTGCCTTCCTTCTGCTTTTCCAGCAGTTTCTTCTTCCGGGTAATGTCGCCGCCATAGCACTTGGCCAGCACGTCCTTGCGCAGCGCCTTCACCGTTTCCCGGGCGATGACCTTGCCTCCCACCGCCGCCTGAATGGGAATTTCAAACAGCTGACGCGGTATGGCATCCTTTAGCTTTTCCGCAATGGAGCGCCCCCGGGGATAGGCGTTGTCCCGGTGCACGATGATGGACAGCGCATCGCACTGTTCCCCATTGAGCAGCATGTCCAGCTTCACCAAATCGCTGCGCACATAGCCCTTCAGCGTGTAATCAAAGGAAGCATATCCCTTGGTGCGGCTTTTGAGGCTGTCGAAGAAATCATAGATGACTTCGTTCAGCGGCAAATCATAGGAAAGCAACACGCGCCCGCCCTCAATGTACTTCATGTCCCTGAAAACGCCGCGCTTGCTCTGGCACAAATCCATAATTGCGCCCACATAATCCTGGGGCGTAATCACCTGGGCGTCCACAAAAGGCTCCTCCATCCAGTCGATTTCCTGAACAGGCGGCAAATTGGTGGGGTTATCGATGGAAATTTCTTCGCCGTTGGTCTTGATGACATGATACACAACGCTGGGCGCAGTGGTCACCAGATCCAAATCAAATTCCCGTTCCAGGCGTTCCTGAATAATTTCCATATGCAGCAGGCCCAAAAACCCGCAGCGGAAGCCGTATCCCAGAGCCACGGAAGTTTCCGGCTCAAAGGACAAACTGGCGTCGTTCAGGCGCAATCGCTCCAGCGCGTCCTTCAGCGCCTCATAATCCGCGCCGTCCGCCGGGTAAATGCCGCAATACACCATCGGCAGCACGGGTTTGTATCCCGGCAACGGTTCCGAGGCAGGATTGTCCGCAATGGTGATGGTATCGCCCACATGCAAATCCGCAATGTCCTTTACGGATGCGGCGATATAGCCCACTTCGCCGGCGCGAAGCTCCGTCATGGGCTGATACGCCCCCGGCAGGAACGCGCCCACCTCCGTAACGTCGAATTCGCAGCCGCCCGCCATCATGCGAATGCGGTCGCCCACCTTGACCCGCCCTTCCTTGATGCGCACCGAGGAAATGGCGCCCTTGTAATTGTCATAATAGGAATCAAAAATCAACGCCTTCAGCGGCGCGTTGGGATCGCCCTTTGGCGCAGGCACCTTGTTTACGATGTCCTCCAGCACCTCGTCAATCCCGATTCCCTGCTTTGCGCTGACCAGCGGACAGTCTGCCGCCTCCAGCCCGATTTCGTCCTCGATTTCCGAACGAACCACCTCCGGACGAGCGCTGGGCAGGTCGATTTTGTTGATCACCGGCAAAATTTCCAAATCGTGATCCAACGCCAGATACACGTTGGCCAGCGTTTGCGCCTCGATGCCCTGGCTGGCGTCCACCACCAGCACCGCGCCTTCACAGGCCGCAAGCGCGCGGGAAACTTCATAGGTAAAATCCACATGACCGGGCGTGTCAATTAGATTCAATTCATATTGCACCCCGTCTTTCGCCACATACGGCATGCGCACCGCCTTTGATTTGATGGTGATGCCGCGTTCCCGCTCCAGCTCCATGGAATCCAGTACCTGATCCGTCATATCCCGCAGCTTCATGACGCCCGTCTTTTCCAACAGACGGTCCGCCAGGGTAGACTTGCCGTGGTCAATGTGCGCGATGATGCAGAAATTGCGAATTTTTCCCTGTTCATAATTTGGCATGGAGCTTCCTCCAACAAGATATTTCTTCTATTTAGTATACCCCGTGTTTTGTGAAATTGCAAGCATGCCCTTGCGGCGCCGGCAATCTTGTTTCAAAATGAATTTTATGCGTTTGGCTGCATGATTTTGCATAATATCCCGCAAATCCCGTATTGTAAAATTCAAAATCCTGCATTTCCATCTCAAAAAACGTCTTTTTTGTGAAATACTGAATAATTAACGATTTTTAGATGCACTTTCCCTTGCATTTCAGCACAAAATGCGATATAATAAATCCACGCAAATGATTTTTCTGAACGGAGGGAATTCCTATGAAAAAAATTGCAGTTCTCGCATTGGCATTGATGCTCGTCCTGACGGCAGGCGCATCCGCCACCACCTATCTGGGCTTCGGCACAGGTGGAACCTCCGGCACGTATTACGCCGTGGGCGCAGAAATTGCGGCATTGTGGACCAACAATTTGGACGATGTGGACGTGACGGTGCAATCCACGGGCGGTTCCAAGGCGAACATCGTTTCCATCGTGGACGGCGAATGCGAAATCGCGTTCTCCCAGAACGATACCGCTCTGTACGCCTATGAAGGCACGGATTACTTCGACAACACCGTGTTTGACAACTTCTATGCGTTGGCCAGCCTGTATCCGGAAGCCATCCAAATCGTGACGCCCGCGGACAGCGGCATTACCTGCGTTGCCGATTTGAAGGGCAAGAACGTTTGCGTTGGCGACGTTGGCAGCGGCACTTACATGAACGCCATTCAGGTATTGGAATCTGCCGGCCTGACCGAAGCGGACATCAACCCCACCTATCTCTCCTTCGGCGAAGCAGCCACCGCCATGATCGACGGCCAGATTGACGCTTCCTTCACCACCGCGGGCATTCCCAACCCGGCGATCCAGGAAATCATGACCAAGATGGATATCCGTCTGGTGGAGCTGTCCGATGAAGAATGGGCAGCCTTGTCCGAGAAGTATCCCTTCTATTTCCTGACGCCCGTTTCGGCGGACATTTACGGATTGGAAGAAGATGCGTCCATTCCCGCCATCAGCGCTACGCTGATCGTAAGCAAGGACATGGATGAAGAGCTGGCATACAACCTGACAAAAGTGCTCTTTGAGAAGACCAGCGAAATGAATCACGCCAAGAAGGCGGAAATTCAAATCTCCACCGCCACCAACGGCGTAATGATTCCCTTCCATCCCGGCGCCGCAAAGTATCTTGCGGAACAAGGCGTTGAAGTAACCGCCGGCGAATAAGGGATTCCTCATTTCGGGATATGAATTGGCGGGCGGGCAGCGAATGTCTCGCCCGCCAATTTGCTTGCGAGCCCGCGCAAAATCTATCGCAAAGGAGTTTTTTCATGGCCTCCGACAAGAAAAACCAGCATGATCCACAGCTGAAATCGCAGGATACCTTGCATCACATCGAAGAAGTCAGCACCGATGAGATCAATCGCATCATGGAAAAATACGACCGTGAGAGCGCCGTTCGCCATTTGCCGCGGCTGATCAACATGGCCGTTTCCGCAATACTGATTTTGTTTTCCCTGCTGCAATTGTACAGCACATGGAGAATTATTCCCTCCACGCATATGCGCCCGCTCCACGTGGGCATCGTAGTGTTTTTGGCGTATACCCTGTATCCCATCAAAAAGGGCGGATTCAAGGGGGAAACCGCCAAGAAGATTTCCTTTGTGGTGGACATTCTCATTGCAGCGGTCGCTTTGTTCTGTTATCTGTATTTGGTGGTGAATTTTAATACCATTGCCATGCAAACCCGCTATACCACGTTCCAGTACGTCGTGGGCGGCGTCGCAATCCTGCTGCTCATGGAAGCATGCCGCCGGGTGGTTGGCCTGCCCATCGTGGTGGTGGCATCGCTGTTTATTCTGGTGGGCTTGTTCGGGCAGTCCATGCCCAGTTTCCTGAGCAACCGGGGTTTCCCGCTGCAACGGGTCATCAAGCATCTGTTCTTTACCCAGGAAGGCGTGTTCGGCACGCCCATCGGCGCTTCCAGCACGTTTATCTTCCTATTTATGTTGTTTGGTTCCTTTCTGGAGAAAACCGGCGTAGGCCAATTCTTCATTGATTTCGGCAACGCGGTGGCCGGTTCCCGCAGAGGCGGCCCGGCAAAGGTGGCGGTGCTCACCAGCGCATTGGAGGGCACGGTCTCCGGTTCTTCCGTGGCGAACACCGTGGGCTCCGGCTCCTTCACCATTCCCATGATGAAAAAGCTGGGCTATCGCCCGGAATTCGCCGCCGCCACGGAAGCCGCCGCTTCCACCGGCGGGCAGATTATGCCTCCCGTGATGGGCGCCGCAGCCTTTTTGATGGTGGATGCCCTGGGGTTGAGTTATGCCACCATTGCCAAGGCTGCCATTATTCCCGCGCTGTTGTATTTCCTGGGAATCTGGTTTGCCGTGGATTTTGAAGCGCGCAAGCATGGTCTGCGCGGCATGACGAAGGACGAATTGCCCAAATTCAAGCGTTTGATGTTGGAAAAGGGATACTTGGCGCTGCCGCTGGTGGCCATCATCATCACCCTGTCCAGCGGATTTACGCCCTCTCGCGCGGCGCTGGTCGGCATTGGCATGGCGATTATCGGCAGTTATCTGCGCACCTTTGCGGAACTCCTCGTGCTGGCCATTCGCCGCCGCAGCGCCGATTGGATTACCCGGGATCCCGACGCGGACGCGCCTGCCGCCACCCTGGGCGAGGCTGCCAAGCAAGCCATTCGCAACACTGCCGGCATGCGCCCCATGGATTACCTCAGCGCCCTGGAAAACGGCGCGCGTTCCATCATTGCCGTGGCGTTGGCCTGCGGCGTGGCCGGCATCGTGGCCGGCATGATCACCCTGACCGGCATCGGCGCCAAGCTGGGCACCAGTTTGGCCTCTTTGGCAGGCGGGAACATCTTCCTACTGCTGTTCTTCACCATGGTGGCCTCCATCATTCTGGGCATGGGCGTGCCCACCACGGCCAACTATCTGATTACCTCCACCATGATGGCCGGCACCGTTGCGGCAGCGTTGAATCCTGGCGTGACGGAACTGACGCCGTACATGCTGCTGCCCGCCCACATGTTCACCTTCTACTTTGGCATTGTGGCTGACATTACGCCGCCCGTCGCCCTGGCCGCCATGGCAGGCGCCGCAATCGCCAAATCCGATCCGCTAAAGACCGGATGGCAGGCCTCCAAATGTGCCATTGGCGCATTCATCGTGCCTTATATTTTCGCCATGAATCCGGCAATGCTCATGATCGACGCCAGCTTCATGCAGATCGCCCAGATTCTCGTCACTTCCGTATTGGGCATGTTTATGATCTCCATGGGTGTTACGGGGTATTGGAAAACCAGGCTCAACGCCTTCGAACGTCTTTTGGTGATTGCAGGCGGCCTGTGTTCCGTTGTTCCCGGCACGCTCACGGATGTCATCGGCCTTTCCGTCCTGGCGCTCACCATTTTCCTGCAGCATTTCCACGTTCGATCTGCTGCCCACAATTCCGTTCGATAAACAAATCCCGCTCATCTGAAGATGGGCGGGATCAGACTATCGAAAAACGCAGGGAGAGCATCCATTCGAATTCCAATCGTGGCCGGCGGCGTGTACGGCGACCACGGGCGCTGATTTTGCGGCCGGAATCCGCAGGATTTCAGCAAAATCCGGAGAGGGTGGCGGGGGGAAATCGCTTCCCCGTCCGCCAGCTTTTCAAAAAGTCTTTTGGGGCAAGCTGATCCCGCTCATCCGAAGATGGGCGGGATCTCTTTGTCCTTCCGGGCGGACGTCAGAACTGGCTATTGTACAATTGGGCATAAAAGCCGTTTTTGCGCATCAATTCATCATGGCTTCCCACTTCCACAATTTGTCCGTCCCGCATCGCCAAGATGACGTCCGCCGTGCGAATGGTGGACAGGCGATGGGCAACCACGAAACTGGTGCGCCCCTGCATCAGCTTCTGGAAGGCGCTCTGAACGGACAATTCCGTGCGCGTATCAATGGAAGACGTGGCTTCGTCCAAAATGAGCATGGGCGGCTGCCGCAGCATAACCCGCGCGATGCACAACAGCTGCTTCTGACCCTGGGACAAGCTGCCGCCGTCGGATGCCAGCACCGTATCGTAGCCGTTGGGAAGCCGGCGGATGAACGCATGGGCATGCGCCTGACGTGCCGCTTGTTCCACGTCCGCATCCGTAGCGTCCGGTCTGCCCATGCGAATGTTCTCCCGCACGGTGCCCTCCCGAAGCCACGTATCCTGCAGCACCATGCCCCAACTATCCCGCAGGCTGGCGCGCGTCACATCCTGCGTATTTACGCCGTCCACCAGAATTTCTCCGGAAACGGGATCGTAAAACCGCATGAGCAAATTGATCACGGTGGTTTTGCCGCAGCCCGTGGGCCCCACAATGGCCACGCGCTGCCCGGATCGGACTTCCAGAGAGAAATTGCGGATCAACGGCTTCTCCGGCACATAGGAAAAGGCAACGTCCTTCAGCGTCACGTTTCCGGCAGGCTTTTGCAGGACCACCTGCCCATCCGGCGTTTCCTCCGGTTCGTCCATCAGTTGGAAAACGCGTTCAGCGCAGGCCAGGGCATTTTGCAATTCCGTAACCACGCCGGAAATTTCATTGAACGGCTTCGTATACTGGTTGGCGTAGCTGAGGAAACAGGACAGCATGCCCACCGTAAACGCACCGCCCGCCGCCGCCAATGCGCCCGCCACGCCCACGCCGGTATACACCAACGAATTCACAAACCGCGTGGATGGATTCGTAATCGAGGAAAAGAAGGTCGCCCGCAGAGAGTATTTTCGCAATTGTTCATTGTCCCGGTCAAAGGCGTCCATCGCCGCCTGTTCCCGGCCAAAGGCCTCCACCACGTCCCGCCCTGTCACCATTTCCTCGATATAGGCTGTCTGACTGCCCCTTGCAGAGGACTGCAGCTGAAACATCCGATAGGTCTTGCGCGCGACAAAGGACGCCACCAGCAGAGACACCGGCGTAATCAGCACCACCACCAGGGCGATGCCCGGATGAATGTACACCATAAAGCCCAGCGTGCCCAAAATGGTGAGCACGCCCGTGAACAGTTGGGTAAAACCCATGAGCAAGCCGTCGGCAAATTGATCCACATCGGCAATCACCCGGCTGACCACGTCGCCCCGATCCCGATTGTCGATGGCCTTGAGCGGCACGCGCTGCAAGCGTTCGAACGCCTGATTGCGCACGTCCCGCACCGTCAGCTGCACAACGCGGCTGTTCAGCGCCCCGGAAATCCAGCGGCATGCCGCCACCACGGCGACAGCAACCACAATGCGCGCAAGTACCGGCGCAAGCGCGGCAAAGTCCACGCGCCCCATGCCCAACGCCAGATCCACCGCGTCGCCGGAGAGCACCGGAACATACAACGTAAACGCAACGCCCACCGCCGATGCGATCAAAGACAGCGCCACGGCAGGCATATATCGCCGGATGAACTGCAAAATTCTCCGAAGCACATCGCTTTTGCCCTTCATTTCGCCTCACCGCCTTCCTGCGACGCGCAAATTTCCCGATACACCTGGCAGCTTTCCATCAACGCATCATGGGTTCCCAGCCCTACCAAGTGACCGTCGTCCAGAACCGCAATCACGTCCGCATTCCGCACCGATGAAATGCGTTGCGACACCACAAACGTGGTGGGATGAAAGTCCAATTGTCGAATGGCCTGACGCAGCCTTGCCTCCGTGGCGAAATCCAATGCGGAGGCGCTGTCGTCCAAAATCAAAATATCCGGTCTGCCCACCAACGCCCGGGCAATCGTCAACCGCTGCCGCTGTCCGCCGGAGAAGTTTGTGCCGCCCTGTGCGACGGGCGCATCCAGTCCCTCCGCCTTGGAA
>JAQXRL010000232.1 GCA_029218505.1 Eubacteriales bacterium
TCGTTCGGCCGTTTGCAACCGCAGGTTTGGCGCGGAAGAAAGACGGCAGGGGAAGACGGGATCCGTTGCGCCGGAGAATAGCGCCGTTCAGGAATTATATGCTAATGATACCGGCCAAAGGGGTTGACCGTCAGCGCGGCAAAGCGTGCGGGATCAATCTTGGGTTTCCGGTCAGGCGTAAGCAGTCCGTTGACCTCCTGCTGAACGTCGGTAAGCTGGGTGTAACAATATCCCTGACAGCCGGGAATTTCCCGGGCCGCGTCGGTGACGGATTTGTATCTGGCAAAGAATTCCTCGATGCCATGCACCTTGTCGTGATACCCCCAGGCGCCCTCTTCTTCTTCGTCCTGCTGGAAGGCGATTCCGCCATACTCGGTCAGCAGAAGCGCTTCGTTCTTTGTCCGGGGATAGCCGTCCGCCCGGCAGAAATGATGATCGTTGGATCCGTTTTCCAATGCTTCGGGGTCGGCAAAGTGACTGGCCAGAATATCGCCCTGCGCCGCGTAATCGTGCAGGCCATAAATATCGGTGCGCGTTTGTTCCCAACCGTCATTGACGCTCACCAGGCGCGTGCCATCCAGCGCCTTTGCCTGACAGTACAACATTTCAGACGCCATTTGCATGCGTTTGTCCCGGAAAATTCGATCCACGCCCCAGGATTCGTTCAGAGGCACCCATGTAATGATGCAGGGGTGATTGAAATCGCGGCGAATGAATTCGGCCAGGGTTTTGGAAAGGTTGTTGACCGATTCCTGCGTGAATTCATAGGTGCTGGGAATTTCCCCCCATACCAGCAGACCCATTTTGTCCGCCCAATAATAGTAACGGGGATCTTCCACCTTTTGATGCTTGCGCGCGCCGTTGTAGCCGAATTTTTGCGTCCATTCAATGTCCGCGCGAATGGCTTCGTCGGAAGGCGGCGTCAACAGGGAATCCGGCCAATATCCCTGGTCCAGAATCAACCGCTGATACAGCGGATGGTTGTTCAAAAATACGCGGCCGTTTCGGACTTCGATTTTGCGCATTCCAAAATAGGTGTGCACGCTGTCGCCGCCGTCCAGGCGAATGTCCAAATCGTACAGCGCCGGATGTCCGGGTTCCCAGCGGGAAAATCCCTGGATAAGGTTGCCGGAAACCATGTCAAACACGATGCGCTGGCTGCGTTCGGTGAGCTGTTGAGTCTGGACGCGGAACGGTTTGCCTTCGTAGGTGATTTGAAAGCTGGCGTTGAGGGGCGTTTCCGGCGCCCGGTCCAGGGTGAGGCGCAGGCTGGCCGTTCCCGCATCGATATCCGGCGTCACATGGGCGCTGATGACATAATGATCGCCTGCCGCCTCCAGATATACGGTTTGCCAGATGCCGCTGGTGGGCGTATACCAGCAACCAAACCAGTGGTCAAACCAGTTTTGCTTGCCGCGCGGCTGCGTGCAGTCCCGGCGGTCCTCCACCCGAAGGCAAAGGTCGTTCTCTCCGTCCGACAGGAAGGGCGTAACATCCAAGGCGAAGGGGGTATAGCCACCTTCGTGTTCGCCGGCGCAAACGCCGTTGACGTATACCGTGCAGGAATAATCGACTGCGCCAAAATGCAGCAGGATTCGCTTTCCCGCCATGGATTCCGGAAGAACAAAGGAACGGCGATACCACATGACGTCGTGACGTTGTTGCACATGGACGCCGCTCAGTGCGCTTTCATAGCAAAAGGGCACCACGATGCTGCTCTCCAAGGTTTTTTCCGGCAAAAACCATTTTTCCGCAAGGCCGCGATTGCCGTCGTCGAAACAAAATTGCCATGTGCCGTTCAGGTTCAGCCAGTCTGGGCGCATGAAATCCGGGCGAGGATGTTCCGGGCGAGGAATGGATTGCATTTGACTTCTCCTCCGATTTGTGCAAAATATTTGGAATGAATATTCCGGGCAAGATGTGCATTGCTGCGCATGAAACGGGCGCAACAATGCCGCGATGAGATCCGATTTTCGGGAAAATTCTATCATATCAGCAGAGAAATGTCAATGAAATTCGTTTATTATAGGAAATATGGACAGACACGATTTATGAGACAGAAATCATGTACGAAAAGACCGCGGGAACATTCCATATATTCTGGAACATTTCCGCGGTTGCATACAGATTGGTTGTCATGATTTGCACATGTAACGCATGACGATCCCCTGGGGATAGTCTCCGAAGCCTTTTCCGAAAAGGTTGAATCCGCCGGCAACGCCCTTTTCCTTTTTCGTGCCAATGCGCAAGGTGATGTGATCGGTCTTGTCCAAGGCCAAATCCCGCAGGCAAATGCCGGATACGCTTTGGTTTTCCAGGAAACTGCCCCGATGGTTGATGCGCCAGGTTTTCAGCTGGCCGTATTGCGTGTTGGCGTCCACCCACCAATCGGGATTGAGCAGTCCTCTGCGCCCGCCAAAGTCGCCGGGACAGTTCCATGTGCCGATTTCCTGTCCGTTTACGCAGACATAAATCCGGCTGGGCCAATCGTTGCGATAGCAGGGCGCCTCAGAACAGGCCTCGAAGGAAAATTCCAGGTATTCGATCTCGTCCAGCGCATGATTTACGGCGGGAAAAAGGTATTCGACATAGCCTTCCCGCGCCCAAAGCAAATCGGCGCTAAAACGCGCCGGATGATAAAACGCGGCGGGGGAATCGTCCATGTTGAAAGGGCCGTTGCGTCCCGCCAGGCCGCATGTCGGGCGGATGTCCCCCGCCAGACTGTAGCCGCCCACGGGCATTTCGTAACGATGAATCCGGTTTTGGCGTTGGGCGCCTGCGGTGAGATGGATGACCAGGCTATCGATGCGGCGATCGCAAATTTTCACGGTGCCCCGAACGCCCGGTTGGGTATCGCAGGTGATCAGTCCGGCCTTTTCCAAAACCTGAACGTTCAGCGCCGCAGTGGACACGGGGACGTCCAGCGCCCGGGCAATTTCGTTTACGCTCATGCCGTGGTGATCCAGCAGCAAAAGAATTTGCAGGCGCAGTTGCGTGGACAGCGCGTGCGCCACGGGCTGAACGGCCTGCAGGTTTTCGATATTCAGGGTGACATTCTTGCTGGTAAAATTTGATACGTTGCGCATCAACGATTTCCTCCTGCGGACGGGACTGCGTTGGACACATGGCCGGCGCTTTTATCATAGGGGATTTTGGAAAGGAAGTCAAGGACAAAGCGTGGATTGCCGGCATCAAAAATTCGGCAAATAAAATCCAAAGACGCGCTTGAGTTCTGCGCGATTGGGAACGTTCGCCATTTGATACAGCTTTCGAAGGCGGTAATACAGGCTGGAATGGGCAAGAAACAGGTCGCTTTCAATCTGGTCGTTGCTCTTGCCGGCGAGAATGCCTTGCAGGATTTGCAAATCCAGGCTGTCGCAGCTGCGCAAACAGTTTTCCAAATTCCGCACAGTTTGGGATTCCGGGCCGATGGAAATGGCGGGTTCCAGGGAAGTGTGCGGATTGTGGGTTTCTTCCGTGGGCTGGAAAAAGGCGGTGCTGCCCCTGGCGATGATTTCCGTGCCGATGGTGATAATAATGTTAGTGAGAAATGGGTTTTCGCTCATGATTTGCCAGATGGACAGGGCCTGCCGGCCCATTTCAAAAAACTCGTCCTCGGAAGTGGAGGTAAGCGTGGGAGACGTGTAGCGGCCGATTACGGTGTCGCCCAGGCCTGCCACGTATAAGTCTTCCGGAATGCGTATGCCGCGTTCCTTCGCATGCGCCAGCAGCGTTACGGCCACGTAATCGTTGGAGCAAATGACGCTGTCATATTTTGCCGCGTGATCCAGAAGGTGCAACACGGAACTGGAAATATCGGAATCTATCCAGTAGATGTCCTCTTGGGTGGAAACGAGGTTCATTTGCGCGACGTTTTGCAAAAATACGTCTGCTTTTACGTTGTCGTTGCTGGCGTTGTGGTTTACGCCCACCAGAGCCATGCGCTTTCTGCCGCAGGCAACAAAGTAATCCATGATTTTTTCGATAAAAATGCGCCGTGCCAGCTTGATGCCGCTGATCCCTTCGCCAAACTGTTCGGGAATTGCGCCCAGGAGGATCGGCATGATGCTGCGGCGCTTTAATTCCTGAACAGCATGGAATGTCCAGCTGTTTTGGGAACTGACAACGATCATGGAAGCGGTATTTTCCTGCGCGTCGTCCAGATCGGAAAAGCTTTGCAATTGCGTCAATGTCAGTCTGTGCCGCGCGCAGTTTTCTTTCAATCCTGCAATGGTGCGGGAAAACCAAATGGGCGTGGCGTCTGCCGGTTCCACAAGCATATACACGCTTTCCTTTGACATGAGATGCAAATCCTTTCCTATTTATGTTTGGCGATGGCTTTATTATAGAACCCGAACGGCTTGCTCGTCAAGTGCAAAGCTTTGCGCAAAAATCGGCATGCATAATCGACTTGCGAAAAAAATATCGAGAAGATATAATGCAGATACACTGAAAAAAGAAGGAATTATTTTGTGAAAGGCAGAATTTCGAGCATTCAAAGGTTTTCCTTAAACGATGGCGACGGCATTCGTACAACGGTATTTTTGCAGGGTTGCAACATGCGATGCGCCTGGTGTCACAATCCGGAAACGCTTTCGGGCGTCAGCGTTCCGTTGTTTTACCGGGAGAAATGCATTGGCTGTGGGCATTGCTTTCCGGTGTGTCCGACAGGCGCCAGGGCGAAAAATTTTGAAGCGGCGTTGTGTACGCGCTGCGGGGCTTGCGCGGAGGCATGCTATTCCGGCGCAATCGTCATGTCCGGCAAAGAGATGACGGCGGAGGATGTGCTGCGGGAAGCACGGCAGGACCGGCTATATTACCGCTATTCTCATGGCGGCGTGACATTTTCCGGCGGCGAGGCATTGTGTCAGGCAGAGTTTGTGTCCGAATGTGCGGATCGACTGGCGAGGGAGGACATTCCTTGCGCAGTGGAAACGAACTTGTTGCATCCATTTGCCCAAATTGCGCCGGTGCTGAAAAAAATGTCGCTGATCATGGCGGACATCAAGCTGATGGACGATGCGGCGCATGCAAAATGGACGGGCGTATCCAACCGGCAGATTTTGGAAAATGCCGCGCAATTGGAGAGCATCGGCGTTCCGGTGATCTTTCGCACGCCGCTGATTCCCGGTGTTACGGACGGTATGGAGAACCTGCGGGCCACGGCGGCGTTTGTCGCGAAAATCCCAGGCGTGCGCTATTATGAGTTGTTGAATTTCAATCCTCTTGGCGCGGACAAATATACGGCGCTGCGAGAGGAGAACCCCTTTGCACAGGCGCGTCCGCTGCCAAGAGAAGCGCTGGAACAGCTGCGAAGCGCGCTGTCTGATGCGGGCGTGCCGGTGCGGATCTCGTAGGAGGCCATGATGAGCAAGATTCAGTTTATCAACGAATTCCCGGAGGAAGCGCGATATGATTATCGCCAGCGCGTCGCCATCCTTCGCGCCTGCAAAATTGCCCAGACGGAAGAAAAATCTCTGGCCGGCGGCGCGGATGAGGACGATTACGGGCTGATTGTCCAGGACGAGTTTCATTATAAACTCAAGCCCAGCCACGAAAACGGCTCCATTTACGGATATAAGGCGTGGCGGGAAAACTATATCGCCATTCTGGACAGCCATCCTTTGTATGTGCATCCCATGGACGCGTTTGTGGGAAAGGGATTTTTGTTTCTGGAACGGCTGCGCCCCAAGGACAAAAAGTGGAATCCGGATTATCCCTATCCGGAACTGCAGGCCGAATTTGACCGGTACGGAATTATTTCCGGCATCGACAACTGCCATCACTTTACGCCTGCCCTTGAAATCGGTTTTGAACTGGGCTGGGGCGGAATTTTGCGAAAACTGCGGGAACAGAAGGCGTTGCACGACGAAAGTCACGCGTTGTTTTATGAAAGCGAGATTCTGGTGGTGGAAGCCATCATCCGCTTTTTGAACCGCATGAGCGATGAACTGCATGCGTTGGCGGGCATAGAGAAAAACCTTCAGCTTCGTGAAAACCTGGAGGAGATGTCCCGGTTGAACCGGCGCATCGCGGCGGAACCGCCCAGGACGTTCAAGGAAGCCGTGCAGTGGATGTGCTGGTTCTCCATGCTGTCCAGAACCTACAACCGGGGCTCTGCCGGCGGACAGTTGGACGAAATGCTGCGGCCATATTACGAGAGGGATCTGGAGCAGGGCATTCTGACCGACGATGAGGCGCGTTTTTATTTGGCATGCCTGTTTTTGCAGGACAGCCGGTACTTCCAACTGGGCGGACCGGACGCCCAGGGCAACGACACCGTTTCACGCCTGAGCTATCTGGCGTTGGAGGCGGCGGATATGATCAACATTGCCTGCAACCTTACCATTCGGGTGCACGACAAACTGGATCCGGACTTCTTCTTGAAATCGGTGGAATGCCTGTTTCGAAACAAGCAGGGCTGGCCCAGATATTCTTCCGACACCACGCTGATGGAGGGATTCATGCGCTGCGGGTATTCCCGGGAACTGGCGCGAAAGCGCGTTGCGGCGGGGTGCCATTGGATGTGTATTCCCGGCATGGAGTACACCATGAACGATACCATCAAGATCAACCTGGCCAAGGTGTTTCAGGTAGCCTGGCGGGAAATGATGGCGGGGGAGACGAAGGATACAGAAACGCTGTTTCAATTGTTTGAAAAACACCTGAAGCGGGCGGTCGACGCCACAGGCAACGGCGTAATGCACCATTTGCGCTATCAGCATTTGACCCAGCCGGAGTTGATTTTGAACCTTTTCCAATACGGCTTGATCGAAAAAGGCGTGAACGTGACGCAGGGAGGAACTACATATTATAATATCTGCATTGATGGCAGCGGTATCGCCGTCGTGGCGGACAGTTTTGCCGCATGCCAGCAGCGCATTGAACAGGAACACCGGCTGACCTATCCGGAACTGGACGCTTGCATGGCGGAAAACTATTCGGGCGTGGAGGGAGAGCGGGTCCGGGACTTGATGGATTCTTCGGAACGCTTTGGCGGCGGCGACACGTTGGGAGACGCGTGGGCGCAAAGGGTGAACCGGTCCTGGACGCGTTTGGTGCGGGATCTGGTGAACCAGCATCCCGGAATCAACTTTATTCCCGGCTATTTTTCCTGGTCCAATACAATTCTGTTGGGAAAGATGGTGGACGCGACGCCCAATGGACGCAGGAAGGGCGAGCCCATCAACCATGGCGCGAATCCGCTTTCCGGTTTCCGCAAGGATGGCGCGGTGACGGCCATGTGCAATTCCATTGCCGCCATTCAACCGGGGTACGGGAACACCGCACCGGTGCAATTGGAACTGGATCCCTCCATTACGGAAGCGGAGGAAGGCGTAAGCAAGATGGCCGCAATGATTCGCGGCATTTTGGATTCCGGCAATACGTTGCTGAACATTAACATCATTGATGCGAAGAAAATTCTGGAAGCAAACAAGGATCCCCATAAATATCCGGATCTGGTGGTGCGCGTAACGGGCTTTACGGCGTTCTTCTCCATGCTGTCCCCGGAATTCCGGGAATTGGTGGTGGAGCGGGTGCGCGCGGTAAATCCGGATGCGGTCGCCTCGCTGGGATAATGCATGCAAGGAGGAAAAAACGATGGAAGAACTGAAACTGTATTCTTTGGAGGCAAACACGTCGGTTACCGCTTCTCAACCCATTTGCGAAAATTATATCAAGGGCGCGACGCCCATCAACCACACCATCAAGGCCGGCGACCGCATAACGTTTGCCCCCTGCGGCGCTTATCACATCATGGTTTTGGTGGAAGGCAAGGTGACGTTTACGACCGGCGGCCAGGATTACGTATGGAACGAGCGCGTGACATTTGTGCCTGCGCTGGACCAGGAAATGACCGTCCAGGCGGAGACCAACGCGCAACTGCTGGAGATTCGCTGGCAGATGCTGGAAAGCGATTATGCGCTCATCGACGAATACAAGACGGTTTTCCCGTATCAGATGTCCTATGCGCTGTCCAAGCAATATCGGGACCGGAACAAATCCGACAAGACGATCAGCCGCGTGATGCTGGAGCAGCGCAATATTCCCCGTTTCGCCATGGGTTCCGTGGAATCTTACGGCCCGGACTTCGTGAAATCCCACGATCATCCCATGCTGGATCAGTTCTTCGTCAGCTTTCCGGAAAACGATATGTTCCTGCTGATCGATTACGAGCCGTACCGCATGATGGGCAACGAGATTTGCCATATTCCGCTGGGCGCCAACCATGGCGTGGATGTTACCGAAAAAAAGCATCTGCATTACATGTGGATTGATTTTCTCATTGACGATACTTCCATGACGCGCCTGGATACCAGCCATATTGCCACCGGCGTCATGCGGGATTTCACGGACGAGCAAAAGGGCCTGAAGTAATGTACGCGCCCATTGCTCTAAACCCTGCCAGGGCCTGGCGGAGTTATTGCGGCGGCAAGCTGATTGGCGAAATCCACGGCCGGACGGAGCCGGACGGGCACTATCCGGAAGAATGGCTGATGTCCGTGGTGGAGGCGCGTAATCCGGCGGAGGTTTCCGCGCCCGGAGAAGGATTGAGCCTGCGCATGGACGGCGGAGGAACGCTGAAGGAATCCATCGAGCGGGATCCGGAGGGCATGTTGGGAGCGGGAAAGACTTCTCCCGGCGTGCTGATGAAAATTCTGGATGCGGCGCAAAGGCTGTCCGTGCAGGTGCATCCCACCCAACAGGACGCCCAGAGGCTGTTTCATTCGCCCTATGGAAAGACGGAATGCTGGCATGTGCTGGGCGGGCGGGAAATCGACGGCGAAAAGCCATATATCTATTTCGGCTTTCGTCCGGGCGTTACCCGGGAAATCTGGGCGGAGTTGTTCCGGCGGCAGGATATTCCCGGAATGCTGGCTTGCCTGCACAAGATTTCCGTACTGCCTGGGCAGACGTATTTCATCCGGGGCGGCGTTCCCCACGCCATCGGCCCAGGGTGCCTGCTGGCGGAAATTCAGGAGCCGACGGATCTGACGCTGCGGACAGAGCGGGTTTCTCCTTCGGGGGAACCGCTGCCGGATCTGAGCTGTCATCAGGGCATTGGTTTCGAACGCATGCTGGACTGCTTTGATTACGGCGGCTTGTCCTTGGAAGCAACGCTGGAAACGTGGCGTGTTCCGCCGAAAACGGTTTGGAAGGACGAAAATTGCGAAATCGTATCCCTGCTGGATGCGCGGCATACGCCCCTGTTCCGCCTGGAAAAACTGCGCGTCTTTGACCAAATGAAAATTACGCCTGGCGGAAATTTCCATGGCATTTATGTTCTGTCCGGTTGCGGTCAATGCATATGCCATGATAAAATCGAAGAAATCGGTCCGGGCAGCCAGTATTTTGTTCCCGCTGCCTGCGATGATTACGCGCTTTGCGCAAAGCGTGGTTCCATGACCGTGCTGCGTTGGTATGGACCGGAAAAATAGGAGGAATGCGAAATGTTTTTGTCGCTGTTTACCGATGAACTGAACATGGATTTCTATGAGGCGTTGCCGATTCTGAAGGAATGGGGCATGCAATATGTGGATTTCCGCGGCCGCGTCAATGGCAAGGCCATTGAAAACCAGACGGAGGAGGAACTGATTGCGCTCAAGCGCGTGCTGGACGAAAACGGCATGAAGGTAGGCGCGATTCAGTCGTCTCTGTGCAAGGTGCATCTGCCGGACGAAGAGCGCCGCCAGAAGGAAATGGAAAAGCTGGAGGGGATCATTCGCGCCGCAAAGATCTTGGACTGCAAATTGGTGCGCAGCTTCAACTATTGGCAACATGGCGAACGGGAGGAAGGCCTGGGCGAACTAGCGGTGCGGCCGGACATGATGAACATCGTGTTGGAAATGTTCGAGCCCATCAAGCGCCGCGCCGTGGAAGCGGGACTGTTTCTTTCCTTTGAAAACTGTGGGCAGACGCCGGACGAGGTGATTGCGTTCCTGGATGCGGTGAACGTCCCGGGATGGGGCATGGCCTTTGACTGCGCAAACATGTTTGACATTTTGCCGGAAGCGGCGGGCGATGCCACCGCGTATTTCACCAAGTGCATCTACCGCGCGAATATGATCCATGTGAAGGCTCGCGCCACGCTGGATACGTTCAGCCAGTTCCGCAACGTGCCTTGGGGCCGCGTGCTGCGGGCCGTGTCCGCCCGGGCGCTGGATATGCCCGTATCCATCGAGACGCACAACCCCGTGGGAAGTCCGTTCACGCCCGTGGAATGCACCAAAAAATGCATTGACGCAATCCGCAAGGTTTGGCCTTCCGCCGCGCCCGCCAGCGTGGAAAGCGCGTTGGAAGTGGAACCGGAATTCGAACGTCCCTACAAGGACAATCCCGTGACGTTTGTGGTGGTTGGACTGGGAATGGGCAAAAACCGCGTGCGCCAGTTGACGGAAACCTGCGGCACAAAGCTATATGGCGTGTGCGATGTCAATTTCGAGAAAGCCAAGACCATTGGCGAACAGTATGGCGTGCCCTATTCCGACGACATCAACGTGTTTTTGAAGGATCCCGCGGTAGAGGTGATGTATATCGTAACGCCCACGGGAAGCCATTGCCAGGTCGCCATGCAGTGTTTGCGGGCCGGCAAGCACGTGCTGACCACCAAGCCCATGGACGTGTCCACCGCGGCCTGCGACGAGGCCATCAAGCTCGCCCATGAGAAAGGGCTGTTGTTTGGCGTGGATTGGGACGAACGCCACCGCATTCGCCAACTGGAGATCAAGGCCACGGTGGAAAGCGGTTTCTTCGGAAAAATTCTTTCTTACAATTGCAATTTGTACATCAACAGAAGTCAGGCCTATTACGACGAAAACGGCGCCTGGCGCGGCACGTGGGCCATGGATGGCGGCGGCGCGCTCACCAATCAGGGCGTGCACGAAGTGGATCGCGCTTTGTCTTACATGGGAATGCCCAAGCGCGTTCGCGCAACCATCGCCACGCAGCGCCACAACATCGAGGCCGAGGATATCGGCGTAACGGAATGGGAATATGAAAACGGTGCAATTGTGCGCTATGCTTCCACCACGAACTGTCCCATCGGAGCCTGGTATGCCAAACTGGAAATCGTGGGCACGGAAGGCATGCTGGTATACACCATCGGCGGGCCGGAAGGCAATCACACCTGGTGGGGCAAGAATGACACGTGGACGGACACCTGTCCCGTGGAGGTAAAGCAGCCTTGGCGGCAGGGAAGCGACAATTTTGCAAACTCTGTGCGCACGGGCGCTCCGCTGGATATCAACGGCGAATCCAGCCGCAAATCCCGCGTGGTTTTGGATGCGATTTATGAAAGCGCCAGAAACGGCGGGGCATGGACGGAAGTAAAGGAGTGATCCGGATGCGCTTTGGCAATTGCGTGGACTTGGTGGCGGCTGCAAAGGGAGACCGCCGCGTCGTTGATTGGATGATGGGGGCAAAATTCGATTTTCTGGAAGCGAATTTGACGTCCCTGGCCCAGGCGACGGAAGCGGAGTTTTCGGCGGCAAAGGTGTTGGCGGAAGAATCGGGAATGCCTGTTCCGGTGTGCAATTGCATGTTCCCCAGGGATATTCGCATTGCCGGCGGCGATCAGCAACCGGCGGCGATTCAGGAATACGTGGATTCGGCCTTTTTGCGGGCGTCCGCGCTGGGCGTAAAGAAGGTTGTGCTGGGCAGCGACAAATCCCGGCAACTGCCCGACGGGTATGACCAGGATCGCGCGTATGCGGAATTCATCGATGTGGTGAAGGAATGCGTGGTTCCCTATTGTGAAAAGTACGCAATCACGGTGGTGATAGAGCCGCTGCGCAAGCCATGCAATTTCATCAACACCTTGCCGGACGGCATGCGGGTGGTTCGCGGCGTGAACAGCCCGTGGGTGATGCTGCTGGCGGATACCATTCATATGATCACGTCGGGGGAAAACCCTGATTATGTGCGGGAGATCTGCGGGTTTTTGCGGCATGTGCATGTGTCCGATTGGAATCGCGCGCTGCCGGAATTCGGATATTCCAGCGAGCTGACGGGCGTGCTTCGCGCAATCCGCCTGAGCGGATACGACGGAGATTTCAGCTTTGAGGCCAGCGCCGGAAAGACGGATCAAAGCCTGCAGCGGGCGCTGATCCTGTTGAAACAGAAATTGGGCGCATAGCGGTTGCGGTGTGCTGCGCTTCCGGCGGAGGAATTCCTTCGCCGGCGTCCGCCCTATTTTGGATGCGGAAGGTGGAAAAGGATGAAGAGCATTGTGGAGACCCGGGAAAT
>JAQXRL010000233.1 GCA_029218505.1 Eubacteriales bacterium
CGGGCGCTGATTTTTCCGGGGAAGAATCGCAACCTTGCAGATTTTGCGGCCGGAATGCGCAGGATTTCCGCAAAATCTGGAGAGGATGGCCAGGGCGACGCAGCCAATGCTGTGTCGCCTGAATTTATGGAAGCCGAACAGGCGACATCTCCCCAAGTTGAACTGGGGTGGAGAAGAAATCGCTTTCGGAAAAGACGTGGAGCCACATGGAAAATGTGACTCTACAAAGAATCGCAAGCGATCGCAGCGGCACAAGCGGGAATAAAACGCAATTTGAATCTCCGGAACGAGGATTGGCGAAGCAAAGAGCATGATGGAGCATCATCTCGATGTCCTCTTTCTAGGACAACCACGGGAGATAAGCCCTGACAAGGCTTATCTCCCGTTCAACCGGTGGCTGTGCTTTGCGATGATGGAACCTTTACCGCCTTCCGGCGGCGATCAGACACGTGGCGTTTACCAGAATCGCGGACAAAACTGCGTGCCAGACGTTCACAATTGCGAAATCCGGCACCAGATATGCGCATCCATACAGGAGGCCCACATCAAGGACGAACCCAAACAGCCCCAGCGTCAGGCAGCCGATGGGCGCGGAAAGCAGCCGGAGAACCGGGCGAACCACCAGATGCGCAAGTCCCAGCAATACGCCCGCCGCCAGAGCCGTGCCGGCATCCTTGGCATAAATTCCATCGAACATGTATACACAGGTAGGCACTGCCAGCACGCAGCACAAGAACGCGTGAAAGGGATTATATTTCTTCGACATTGTTTCCTCTCTCCTCAATTTCCCGGGAAAACAGGCGCCAGACGCTTTCCATGGGCGGCATGGCGCGAAACCGCAGCGTTTCCGGCCGGGTTGGGTGTTCGAAATCCAGGCGGTATGCCCACAGAGCGATTTGCTCGCCGGGTTTTCCGCCGCCATAACGGGCGTCTCCCCAAAGAGGGCGCCCTTGATGCGCATGCTGCACGCGAATCTGATGAGAACGCCCGGTGCATAGTTCTACGTCCGTCAGCGTCAGTCCGTTGCGAAAGGCTATTGGCCGGGTAATCAGCCGCGCCAGCTTCGCGCCGGATTCGCCTTGGCCGCACACGCGCACTATGCCGTCCTTGCCCTTTGTCAGATAATCCTCCAAGAAGGCGTCGCCTTGCATTTGCCCTTGAACAATGGCAAAATACCGCCGCTGCTGCCGGTGCTGCGCAAAGGCGGCAGACAACCGGGACGCAGCCTTGGAAGTTCTTGCGAATACCATCACTCCGCCTACGGGTCTGTCCAGCCGGTGCACCAGTCCCATGTAAACATTGCCCGGCTTTTGATATTTATTCCCAATATAGCGCTTCAATATTGACAGAAGATCATCGTCTCCGGATGAATCCGCCTGTACGGGCAAATTCGGCGGCTTGACTACCACCAGCAAGTGGTTGTCTTCGTGCAATACAGGAATTTCAAATCTTCCGGCGCGAATGATTTCCTCCATGATGCGATCCTTTCTCGTGGTTTTGCGTTCGGAAACGGATGCGAAGCAACAATGCCCGGCATTCCCATGGGAAGCCGGGCGGATGGATGGGGAAGCAGGCGCTTTATGCGTCGTGGTTTTCACCGATGACGGCCTTGATGCGGCGAACGCCGGCAGAGGAGGATTCCTCCTTCTTGATGGTGAAATGCTTCAGGTCGCCGGTGTTGGAAGCATGCGGGCCGCCGCAAATCTCCTTGGAATAGGGGCCCATGGTGTATACTTTTACGCGTTCGCCATACTTGGAGGTGAACAAACCGATTGCGCCCTGAGCCTTGGCTTCATCGACGGTCATTTCTTCGCAAACAATGGGCGCTTTGGCGTCGATATATTCGTTGACCAGGCGTTCTACTTCCTGAATCTCCTCGGGCGTCATTTTGCGACCGAAGGAGAAATCGAAGCGCAGGCGTTCCGCCGTAATGTTGGAACCCTTCTGTGCAACTTCGTCTCCCAGAACCTTCCGCAGTGCGGCATGCAGCAGATGGGTTGCAGTGTGCAGCTTTGCGGTTTCCTCCGTGTGGTCGGCCAGTCCGCCCTTAAAGCGTTGTTCTGCGCCGGCGTGGGAATTGGCCTGATGCTGCTTGAACCGTTCCTCAAAGTCCGCCTCATCCACGAGAAGGTTTTTCTCCGCCGCCATTTCCTTGGTGATCTCGATGGGAAAACCATACGTGTCATACAGCTTGAAGGCATTGCGGCCGTCGATGACTTTGTTGTTTTCCAGCATTTGATCCACCATGGCCAGAAGGGCGGGGACGTTCAGCTTTTCTTCCCGCAGCGCGGCAATCAGCGGCTGGTTTTCGGGCATGGGACGCAGCTGCTTGGATGCGGCCAGCGCCTTTTCCTGCAGATCGGCCGGCATGGCGGTCAGATCGGCTTTCAGCGCATGGAGCAGGTCGTCCAGTTTCCGCATGTTCTGATACAGTTTGTCGAATTCGCTTTGGCCCTTTTTCAGGGTGCGCTGGAAGCGATCCTCTTCCAGAGAGAGCTGTTCCAGGATGTACGCGCTGTTGCGGCGAAGTTCCGGATATGCTTCGCCGTACTGGTCGATGATTACCTGCGCGATTTGACAGGTAAATCCCGCGGGCATGCCCAATTTCATGCCGTGGCGCACGGCGCGGCGAATCAGACGGCGCAGCACATAGCCCTGATCCACGTTGGAGGGGCTGACGCCATGGTCGTCGCCAATGATGAACGTGGAGGTGCGCATATGATCCGCGATGATGCGGAAGGATTTGGTGGTTTCGTCATCCGAGCCATATTGCTTTCCGGAAAGTTCCGCAATTTTGCTTAGGATGCGGCCAAAGATTTCCGTGTCGTATACCGATTTTACGCCGTTCAGCACGCAGAATGTGCGTTCCAGGCCCATGCCGGTGTCCACGTTTTTTTGCTTCAGGGGAATGAACGTGCCGTCCGGCTGCTTGTCGTACTGCATGAACACGTCGTTCCAAATTTCCAGATAGCGGCCGCAGGAGCAGGCGGGGGAACAATCCGGGCCGCAAGGCTCCTTGTCGGTGATGATGAACATTTCCGTGTCCGGGCCGCAGGGACCGGTAATTCCGGCGGGGCCCCACCAGTTGTTTTCCTTCGGCAGATAGAAGATATGGTCTTCTTTCACGCCGCAAGCCTTCCAATAGCCTGCAGCTTCGTCATCGCGAGGACAATCCTCATCCCCGGCAAACACGGAAAAGGCCAGCCTGTCCGGATTCAGTCCCAAATATTCCGGACTGGTCAGGAATTCCCAGCTCCAGGAAATCGCTTCTTTTTTGAAATAATCCCCCAAGGACCAGTTGCCCAGCATTTCGAAGAAGGTCAGATGGCTGGCGTCGCCCACGTCGTCGATGTCCCCGGTGCGAATGCACTTTTGCACGTCGGTGAGGCGAGTGCCCATGGGATG
>JAQXRL010000234.1 GCA_029218505.1 Eubacteriales bacterium
CCCATGATCGGCAATTTCAATACAGGGAAGAGCGCAAACATAGGGAACGATGAATTGCAGGCAGAGAGTTGCTTTATACGCAGGCGCCGCGACAAGCAAAGAACAGAAAGGCAATTTCCTGTGGACGCTTCCTTTGCAGAAAAGAATTCTTGAAAGGGAAGGAACCTGTTCGAAAAAGAACAAGAGCGGATAGATACAACTTTCAGATATCAAGTTTTATCATAGTGCGCCGCAAATCAAACAAAAGAGGGATTCCGTTGAGATTTAAACAGTTTCCAAGAATATCGTCCTTTCTTTTTCTGATCTGCTTAAGACAAGAAGATTTCGCGGAAGGATTGTGGACACAGTGACCGGGAAGAGGTTTGCTGTGCGTGTGGCGGAATATGGTGTGGATGACACTTTGGGCTTAGACGCCAGAGGCATGGCGCAGGGCTTCTTGGAAAATGGTGTAAAAGGAACCAATCCTCAACGGGTTTGGCAAAAAGAAAGCATAGACAACCGAAACCGGGAGTCCAGGGAAAAGAGTCGATGATCAAGATCAACGGCGTTGCTACCTTTGACAATTCCCTGTACGTTGGCGCGGCCAGAAAGATGGTAGTTCGTTCTTCAAAACCGGCCCGTGGCGAAAGAAAACGCCCGAATGGACACAAATGCCAGCGTGTCGTGCAGGTTTTGCACGACACGCTGGCATTTTCTGTCTATTTTTTCGTGGGCACTGCCCTGTGGTTCCTATCTTTTTTGTTTGATGGATTCAATAAAGGGAAGAAATTGACGATAGACCTGCTGTTCCAACGGACTTGTCAAAAAACGATCGCGTTTGCGCAATTCTCGCAGGCGGCGAGCGCGAAATACGGCGGACTGGATGGACAACCCCGTGATGGCGGAAATTTCCTCAGGAGTGTGCAAATCCAACGCCCACAAGACGCACGCCGGCGCCAGCAGCCTGGCCGCATACATGTTGGCTGCGGCTTCCTCTGCAAGGTCATCGTGAAAGGTACCGTTTTGCAGCCGATGTCCCAACAGTATGTGCCCGATTTCATGGGCCAACGTAAACCTTGCGCGACCCGACGCCAGCGTTTCCGGCGCAAAAAACAACCTCCATTGCCCTTTTACGAATTCTGCGTGTCCGGTCATTCCAGGCTGTGGCGGTGGAAGCCGGTCACTGTAAGGAATTACGGCGGCGTTCATTTTATAAGCGATGCTGGTGGTAGAAACCGGGAGTTCCTTGATTTCGTAATCGATGATCGTATGCCAGGCAGCGTTGCGAGAATTTTTATACAGGCCGTAGCAATCTTCGCCAGTGAAATCCATCATAAATTCGGGAATTCCGGATTTTCAAAAAACTGCTGGCTGGCTTTTTCGATGGCATCGATTTCGTCCTGGCTGCGGGTAATGGAGGTTACCCCGCCTTCTCTGGCTGCGGCTTGATTTTCGACCATTTCTTCTGCGGGCGCTTCTTCTGCGGCGGGTTTGTTTTCCCGATAATGACCGCTATCCATCATATCGCGAATCAACAGATGCGCGTGTTTTTGGCCTTCTGCATTTAACGAGTGGAACATTTCCAAAAGCTGCTTGTCCGCAATATTTAAATTTGGGTCGTCCACAAGACGCATAAAATCGTCCACGCTCATTCCAAGCGCGTTCACAATGCTTCTCAAGGATTTGTACCGGGGATTGTCCGTGGCTCCAGAGGCGATTTTATCAATTGTGCTCTTCGGTACGCCGCTGACCTCTGAAAGTTTTTCACTGGTAAAACCTTTTCGTGTCATAAGGCGGCGGATGATTTCGAGACCCATTCCCTTCACATCCTTTCATATACATATACATCTTATCCGAATGTTTTTCACGCGTCAAGCATATTAATCGAAATTTCACAACGCATTACACCTTTATTCGTCCATTTTGTAATTTTTGTCAGAATAACACATACAATCACAGGGTTTGAACGGAGAATGTTCAATAAAGCTGGGGAATGCGCAAAGCATGTTTGCATAGACTGTCCGTGACGGGAGGGATTTCCATGCCGGAGAATCGCGAGCAGAAGCTTATCATCCACACCAGGATCAGGCCGGAGACGGAAGCGGCGCCCCAGGCAGAGCCAAAACGCGCATGGCGCATTCGCCGGGCGTCAAAGCAGCAAAAGGGATTTCCATGGGCGTGTGTGGAACCGCGGCGCAGAGACAGGCGCGCGCGGCATCCTCAGCGGCGAAAAAGGCTCACCATGGGGGAACGACTGTTGCGCAACAGCGCCATTGCCTGCGCGTTGCTGCTGGGAATTTTGACGTTGGGCAACGTTGACCAACCATGGGCCCGGGAAACCATATCGGGCGTGGAGCAGGCTCTGACCATGCGCATTCGTTTGGATGAATCGCTGGGCAGCCTGTCCTTTGTGAAAAACCTGGTGCCGGAAAGCGCGCTGGTGTTTTTCAACGTATCCGGAGAATCCGAATTGTGCAGGCCGGTTTCGGGACAGGTGCAGCATGCGTGGAGTCAAACCCAGCCTTGGGTGCTGTTTGCATGCGGGGAAGCGGAGGAAGTGTATGCCAGCCAGGATGGCACCGTAACGGCGATTACGCAGCTTTCCGGCGGCGGTTGGGGTCTGCTCCTTGACCACGGAGAAGGCTTGGAAAGCGTATACGCCTATCTGGCAGAGCCTGCCCTGGAGCCGGGGCAAGCGGTTCGGCGAGGCGACGTAATTGGGCAAACCCAAAGCGGCGGGGCGTTGTATTATGAACTGCGGCAAGGCGGCGAGGCGACCGATCCATCCGGCCGCATGGGGCTGTGATTCGCTTTACTATACTGGGCGTGCGGGTGTGTCTCCATCCGCTGAGCGTGTTGATGGTGTTGCTGGCGCTGAGCCTGGGCATTCGGGGCGAAATGCTGGCGGTGCTTCTGGCATTGACGGTACACGAAGCCGCTCACATGGCGGCGGCCATGCTGGCGGGAGTTCGCATTCCGGAACTTCAGCTGTTGCCCTTCGGCGGCGCGGCGCATATTGAAAACCCGTATGCCCTGCGCGCGGGACAACTGCTGTTCACGGCGTTGGCAGGTCCCGCCGCCAACTTGATTCTGATGGTGATTGCGGCGGCAATGGGCTGGTCCGGAGCGTTGTCCGCCGCCGTGGCAAACAAAATCATTGGCGCAAATGCCATGCTGATGGGATTCAACCTGATTCCTGCGCTGCCGTTGGACGGCGGCCGGGCGTTGTATGCCCTGGCTTCGGAACGGATGGGGCGCCACAACGCGCTTGGCTTGGGAATTGCGCTGGGGCGCGTGCTGGCAGCATTGCTTCTGCTGGCGGCGCTGGCGGGATTTTTTGCGGCGCGCCAGCTGAATCTGACGCTGGTGCTGGCGTCTGTGTTTTTGTTTTCTGCTGCGCCCAGCGAACGGCGCGCCCTAAGCGAAGGCAGTGCTTACGCCATGCTGAATGGATTGCGGCCTTACGGGAAACCCTGCTGCGCCAAGGTGTACGCAGTGGATGCAGGGGAAGAAATATCCTCCGCGCTTCGGGTGTGCAGACCCAGCCAGCCAAGCCTGTTTTGTGTGTACCAGGGAGGGAAAATGACCGGCGTACTGGACGAGCGCACGCTGGTGGAGGCGCTTTCAGGCGGCAGCCGCACCGTTGGCAGCGCGGGAGAGTGGGAAAAGACGGGATCCGCAAAAGGAATATTTTCCGCAGACGATTGACACCAAATGTCTCTTCTGATACACTTACGATAAGGAAAACTCTGGAAAGGGGATATGCGGGTGCAATCCATACGGGAAGTTTTCAAGGCGGGACGCGGTCCCTCCAGTTCCCATACCATGGGGCCGGAAGCGGCGTGCAAGCTGTTTTTGCGGGAAAACCCGAAAGCGGACGGCTTTCGGGTGATTCTGTATGGTTCGCTGGCCAAGACGGGCGCCGGACACGGCACGGAGCGAATCGTTCGAGAAACGTTGCAAACCGCGCCGGTGGCGGTGGAATTGGTTCCGGAACCGGATTTTCCCTTGCCGCATCCCAACACCATGGATTTGCACGCCTATGAGAGGGGCGCAGAAACGGGTTTTTTGCGCGTCATGAGCGTAGGCGGCGGCGAAATCCGGGTGCAGGGCAGGCCGGAACTGGACAAGCCTGAAGTGTATCCGGAGCGCAGCTTTGCGGAAATTGCCCAGCTGTGCCGGGAGAAAAACATGCGCTTGAGCGATTACGTGCTGGCCCGGGAAGGCAGCGGAATCGAGGAATTTTTGCAAAAAACATGGCAGACCATGCTGCGCGCCGTCGACGAGGGGTTGTCTCACCGGGGCGTGCTGCCCGGCGGGCTGAACGTGGAGCGCAAGGCGCAGTATTTGATGAACCAGCGGCACATTGATGAAAGCCCGGAAACGAGGGAAAACCGCATGGTGTGCGCCTATGCCTTCGCCGTAAGCGAACAGAACGCGGATGGCGGCGTCATTGTGACCGCGCCCACTTGCGGCGCTTGCGCAGTGGTGCCCTCCGTTTTGAAGTATTCGGCGGAGAAGCGCGGATTGGGTCAGGATCGCATCCTGCGTGCGCTGGCGGTAGCTGGCCTGATGGGCAACCTGGTGAAGACCAACGCCTCCATCAGCGGCGCGGAGTGCGGATGCCAGGCGGAGATCGGCACGGCTTGTTCCATGGCTGCGGCGGGTTTGGCGGAAATGCTGGAAATGGGAATTGATCAAATCGAATATGCCGCCGAGGTGGCGATGGAGCACCACCTGGGGCTTACCTGCGATCCTGTGCGGGGCTTGGTGCAGATTCCCTGCATCGAACGCAACGCCGTGGCGGCAATGCGCGCCATCAACGCGGTTCGCATTGCGAATTTCCTGACCAGCACGCGGAAGATTTCTTTTGACATGGTGGTGGAAACCATGTATGAAACGGGAAAAGATTTGTCCGGCCGCTATCGGGAGACTTCCGAGGGCGGCTTGGCCAAGCTGTACAAATAGAAAAATGGAGGTTTTTCCATGAAGAAGATCAAAATTGGCGTGATTGGCGTGGGTTCCATCGCCCGGGAACACATTGAAGCATACAAGAAGAACGGGAACGTGGAACTGTATGCCTTTGCGGACATCAATGAGGCGCAATTGAAAAAGCGCGGCGCGGAATACGGCGTGGAACGGTTGTATACCGATCACCGGGAATTGCTGGCGTTGGAGGAAATTGACGCGGTGAGCGTCTGCACCTGGAACAGCGCGCACGCGCCTTGCGCCATAGATGCGCTGAACGCCGGAAAGCATGTGCTGTGCGAAAAGCCCATGGCATTGAACGCCGAACTTGCCCAGCAAATGGCGGATACCGCCCGGAAAAACGGGAAACTGCTGATGATTGGTTTTGTGCGCCGCTTTGGCAACGATTGCGCCGTGTTGAAGGATTTTTTGGACAACGGATATTTCGGAGATGTGTATTACGCCAAGGCCACGTATCTGCGCCGGGCGGGCTGTCCGGGCGGCTGGTTTGGCGAAAAGGCGCGTTCCGGCGGCGGTCCGCTCATTGATTTGGGCGTGCACGTCATTGATCTGACGCGTTATCTTATGGGCAATCCCAAGCCGGTAAGCGTATATGGCGCCACTTTCCGCAAGTTGGGAGATCGCCGGGAAATCAAGGGCCGGAACGGATATTCTTCCGTGTCCAAGGGTGCGCAGGATGTGTTCGACGTGGAGGACGCCGTCACTGCGCTGATTCGATATGAAAACGGTCAGGTGGTTTCTCTGGAAGCCAGCTTTTCGCTGAACGTGGAAAAGGACAAGGGCGAAATCGAGTTGTTTGGCACCAAGGCCGGCGCAAAGCTGGACCCGGAACTGCATCTATTCACGGATCTCAATGGTTACATGGTGAACAATGCCCTAACCATGCCCACTGCGCTGTCCTTTGACGGTTTGTTTGCGAAGGAAATCGATCACTTTGTGGATTGCGTGGCGAACGGGACAACCTGTCTGTCGCCCGCGGAGGATGGCGTTGTGCTGATGAAGATCATCGATGCGATTTATCGTTCTGCCGAGACAGGACACGAGGCTGTGATTGAATAGGAGGAACAACATGCGGGAAGATCAGAAAAAACAGTATGTTTGTCCCAAATGCGGCTGTCATGGCTACGAGAGCGATCAATTTCAGGCTACGGGCGGCAATTTTGCCAAGATTTTTGATGTACAGAACAAGAAGTTCGTCACCATATCCTGTCTGGCCTGCGGATATACCGAGCTTTACAAGGCCCAGAGCAGTTCAGGATGGAACGTGTTGGACTTCCTGATCGGCAATTGAGGCTTCAGAGGTGTACGTGCATGAACAAGCTGAGAGAAGCGCTGAATTCCGGGAAAACAGCGCTGGGATCCCATGTTTCCTTCAATAACCCCGTCATTACGGAACTGATGGGCGAATGCGGTTTTGATTACATCTGGATTGACACGTAGCACACCACCGTGTCGTTGGAACAGTTGCAGTTACACATCATTGCAGCCAAGGCGTCCGGCGTGGCTTCCGTGGCGCGCATCCCGTGGAATGATCCTGTTCGGCTCAAGCCTGTGCTGGAGATGGGGCCGGATGGCGTGGTGCTGCCCATGGTAAACAGTTACGAGGAAGCGCTGGCGGCGGTGCGGGCATTTTTGTATCCGCCCAGGGGCAACCGGGGCTATGGCCCGCAGCGCGCCAGCCGTTTTGGATGAATGCCCATTCAGGAATATCTGGCGCAGTATGATGAACTCGTGCGGATTTTGCAGATAGAACACATAGACGCGGTGCGCGATTTGGACCGCATTCTCACCATTCCGGAAATCGATGTGCTGCTGTTGGGACCATGCGATTTGGCGGCTTCCATGGGGAAAATTGGCTGTTGGGATGATTCCGAAGTGCAGCAGGTTCTCGATGACGTCTGCAGAAAAATTCGTGCAGCCGGAAAAAGCTGGGAGTGTCCTATGGGCCGTGCGACAGCGAGATGCTGAAAAGATGGAAGGCGCGAGGCGTGGACATGATCTCAATTTCGTCGGATGCCAACTTTATTGCGCAGGGCTCGACGGATACATATCGTCAGATGCGCGCGATCTTCTGAATTCGCGCGAAACAGAACCGGCAATTCAAATCGACGCAAAAAGGCCCGGCGCCGCCGGAAATGTTCATGGTTTTGCCATGAGCAAAGGCGGCTCCGGGCCGTTTTTGCCTCTTTACGTGGGCGAAAAATAGGCGGTATAGGGGGCCTTCATTCGATAGCCCAGCTTTTGCGCCAGCGCCACCGATTGCAGATTGGCCGCGTCCCAACTGGGATACAAGCCGTGTTCCAGGCAATGCAGAATGAGTTGGGCGCAACAGGCCAGCGCGACGCCTTTCCTGCGATGTTCCGGCAAGGTTTCCACCTGGATTTCTATGCCGCCGTGATAGGCCGCGTAGGAGGAGGCTCCGCCGACAATGCCGTCCTCCAGCAAGGCGACAAAGCCTGCGCCCTGGCGATGGTAATGATCCCAATCGTCAAATACGCTGACAAAATCTTTGGTTTCTTTCCGGGTCAGCGATTGATGGTACAGCGCTTCGTCGATTTGCGCAAGCCGGTATTCTTTGCGCAGCGAGCAGACATAGCGCTGCAGAAGTTCCGGGTCAAATGGAGAGGGATGATCCATGGCATAGCGTTGGATGGCGCGGGTTTCAGGGTGGGCTTGAAAGATTGCGCGATCCCAACCTGGCGTGGCGACCATGAGCGGCGGCAATTCCCGAACGGCGTCTGCACTCGGCATGCCTGCCAGAAACCCAAAATCGCCTACCACCACCTTGCCCCATTTGGGGGAGACGGGATCGTCCGCCCATCCTTGGCCCATGCAGCCGTCCAGATAGGAATGCAGCAAATGGTCATGAAAAGAAGAAAACAGCGGCGCAAGAATGCCTGCCTCGGACCGGGAAATTTCCCGCATGGGAGATCACCTCGCTATTCTTCCGGAATTTCTGTTTCAAATCGGGATTTGCTGTTGCCTGCGGGCGGCGTGCAGGGATAATGGCCGGTGAAGCAGGCGGTACAGAAACCATGGGTGTTGTCCGCGATTTTGACGATGCTGTCGCTGGAAAGATATCCCAGGGAATCTGCGCCGATGATTTTGCAGATTTCTTCCACGGAATGATGGCAGGCAATCAGGTTTTCCGTGGAATCGATGTCCGTGCCGAAGTAACAGGGATGGGTAAAGGGCGGCGCAGACACGCGCATATGCACTTCGGTGGCGCCGGCATCCCGCAACAGGCGCACAATGCGGGCGCTGGTGGTGCCCCGCACAATGGAGTCGTCGATGAGCACCACGCGTTTGCCCCGCACGGTCTCTGCCACGAGATTCAGCTTGATGCGCACCTTGTTTTCCCGATCGGCCTGGGTGGGTTGAATAAAGGTTCTGGCGATATATTTGTTTTTGACAAAGCCCATGCCATAGGGAATGCCGCTCTGCCGGGCATAGCCGATGGCGGCATCCAGTCCGCTGTCGGGCACGCCCACCACCACGTCCGCCTGTACGGGATGCTCCAGCGCCAGGAACGCTCCGGCGCGCAAACGGGCGGTATGCACGCTGGAACCATCGATGAT
>JAQXRL010000235.1 GCA_029218505.1 Eubacteriales bacterium
TTTTTCTTGGCTTCTTCCTCGGCCTTCTTGGCGGCGGCTTCTGCTTCGGCCTTTTTCTTGGCCTCTTCTTCGGCCTTCTTGGCGGCGGCTTCTGCTTCGGCCTTTTTCTTGGCTTCTTCTTCAGCCTTCTTGGCGGCTTCCGCTTCGGCCGGGTCCGTTTTGCTCATGCAATTGGAAAGCACATAACCATACAACCCGTTGCTCAGGTTTTTCACGTAGAGGAAATCGCCCTTCTGCTCTACGAAGCCCACTTTTGCGCCGGCGCTGATTGTTCCCAACTTTTTGGAAGAGGTGGAAGCGGATGCGTAAACGCTGGTCTTGCTGGTGGCATAGGCAGGACAAACGACCGATTTTTCCTCCTGGGCCGCGGCTTTTTTCGCCTCTTCAGGAGAAACCGTGGTCATATCTGCCTTCAGCACATAGGCAAAGCATTGATTTTTCAGGTTTTGCACGCACAAAAAGTTGCCTGTCTCTTCCACGAACCCGACTTTTTCATCGGCGCTCAGGGTTCCGAGCTTTTTTGAAGCAGTGGAGGCGGAACGATAAATGGTGGTCTTCTGAACGGCATAGACATATCCGTTCATTTTTTTGGCAGATTCCTTGGGCGTTTCTTTTTGGGGTTCTGTTTTGCTCATGGAGGCCTTCAAAACGTAACCGCAGGCTTTGTTGGACAAGTTTTGAACGCGCAGATAATCGCCATTTTCTTCTATCAAGCCAACCTTTTCACCGGTGTTGATGGTTCCCAGTTTCTTTGAGGAAGCGGAGGCAGATGCATATACGGAAACCTTTTCCGCGGCGTAAAGGTATTCACGAATGGTGACATTTTCTGCCTTTTGTTCTGTGGGCTTGTCCTTGCTGATGCTGGACTTGACGACATATCCCAAACGGCCGTTTTTGCTGTTTTGAACCAATACATATTCTTTATTGCCCGCATCGGCAACATAGTATACTTTCTCGCCAACCTTGAGCGTGCCAATCTTCGTGGAAGAAGAGGAATCCGATACATACACTGTCAGGTCCTTGATGACGTATCGGGCGCTGTCTGATTGGGTGGTAAGCAGCTTTAGCTCGCAGTAGCCGGTCTTTCCCTTGTATTCAATTTTGGCCCAACGGCCATCAATCTTCGTCACGGTAAGTTCCGCACCCGAAGATAATTGCGCCAGTGTTTTCGCGGAGGAAGACGCGCTGGCATAGACAGTCATCTTGGATACGTTCACGCTTGCATCGAATTCTGCGATTGCGCAAATTCCGGACATCGCCAAAATGATAACGATGATCAAAGCATGGAGACGTCTTGTCATACCTTTGAACATTGTGTTTCCCTCCTAAACGATTTATACTTATTATATTGCTGAAGTGTGACGAATTCAATAAAATACCACAAAAATTAACAATTATTTCCTTTGAAAGGCGAAATTATAGGAATCATAACGCGACTTTGCATGTTTTTGGATGGACAAGAAGGGATTGTTGATGTATAATTCGCAAAAAAATAGAGAGAGCATCGAGGCGAGGGGATGCAAATGAAGGTTTTTGATATACACGTGCATATTTTTCCACAAAAGATTGCAGAAAAGGCATCCAGGGCCATTGGAAAATTCTATGATGCGGAAATGCGGCATGACGGCACGCTGGATACGGCGATTCGGCTGATGGACGAGGCGGGAATCCAGGGCATGGCGGTGCATTCCGTGGCGACGACGCCAGCACAATGCGCGCACATCAACGAATTTGTGATGGAGGCGAAGCGGGCGTATCCGGACAGGATCATTCCCTTCGCGGCGATTCATCCCGGACTGGAGGATGTGGAAGCATACGTGGAAAACGCGTTGCAGGCGGGATTTCGCGGGTTCAAGATTCATCCGGACATTCAGGGGTTTGCCTTGGACAGGCCTGATGCCGTGCGGATGATTGGCGCGGTGGCAGGCAAGGCCCCGCTGTTGATTCACACGGGAGACGCGCGGTACGACAATTCCGGGCCGGTGAAGGTAGCGGGAATGTTGGACCGGTTTCCGAATCTCACGGCAATTTGCGCGCATTTGGGAGGCTATTCCCAATGGACAGAGGCGGAAGCGCTGCTGGCGGGCAGGGATATTTATGTGGATTGCTCCAGTTCCATGTTCCTGCTGGAACCGGAGCGCATGGTGGAAATCATGCGGGCGTATGGCATGGATCGCGTGTTTTTTGGCAGCGATTATCCCATGTGGACGCCTGGAGAAGAACTGAAACGCTTTCTGGCGTTGAACCTTACCGAAGCAGAAAAGCAGGCGGTTCTTTGGGACAATGCGGCGAAATTCTTTGGCTTGGAATCTTCGCAAAAAAGTGGGGTTTGACGTTTGGCATCGGAAGTAGTATAATAAACGCAGGTTTTGATGCCGAAAGGGGTGTTGCGGTGTGTCCGCTTCCGAAAAACGTCGCGTATCTGTCATCAATTGGCTTGGGACGCTGATTCTGTACGCCATTCCGGGCGTGAACCTGATTGCCCTGATCTTGATGGCGTCTCTTTCCAAGGCGCAGGCAAAGCGCGCTTTTGCCATCGCGGGAATTTTGCTGATGATTGTGACGGCTTTGCTGATTGCCTCCGCATTTCTGTTTTTTCCGGAACAGCTGCTGCGTTTTGCGGAATGGCTGCGGCCAGAAGCTGCGGTTCCGGCGCCTTGAGCAAGCGCGCGTATCGCATGAACAAATCCGACGGAAGGTTGTGTTCCGCCGGATTTTTGTTTTGGCGCCGGAGAACGCGGGTAGACAAATGCCGGACACGGCGATATAATGAAAGTATACAGAATTGTTGCGGGAGGAAACGAGATGAATTGGGATTTATCGGTGTTGTATCAGGGATTTGACGATCCGGCTTTTGCGCGGGATCTGGAATCGATTGGAACGTTGACACAGCGATTGGACGCGCTGACAGCGGGAGATTTGCCGCCGGCAACGCGCTTGGAACAAGCCGTGGCGCTGTCGGAAGAGCTGAGCGCCTTGTTGGACAAGGTGGGGAATTTCGCATATCTTTCCCAGGCCGCCGATGCGGGTAACGCCGCCGCCGCCCAGGCAGTGGACAAGTTCATGAACGCACAGATTGGCGTAAAGCTGGCGCATTCGAAGCTGATTCGTGATATTGGCGGCATGGAAAACCTGGAGGAAATCATTGCGAATTCTGAACGGCTGCAATCCTGCGCCTTTGCGCTGCGGGAAATGCGGGAGCAGGCGGCGCATTTGCTGCCGGCGGATTTGGAAGCATGGATGCTGCGCATGAGTCTTTCCGGCGGAGACGCTTTTTCGCAATTGCGGGACAAGCTGGATGCCACGCATGTGGTGTCCTATCGGGGAGAGGAACTTCCGCTGGCGGCGGTGCGCGCCAAGGCGTACGATCCGGATCCTTCGGTGCGCAAGGACGCCTATGAGGCGGAGCTGGCCTCTTACGCCAAGATGGAAATTCCCATGTCATATTGCCTGAACAGCATCAAGGCGCAGGGACAGACCATGGCGGAGGCCAAGGGTTATGAGAGCGTGCTGGATTGGATGCTGGACGCATCCCGCATGGACCGGCAGACGCTGGACGCCATGTGGACGGCGGTGCGGGAATATCTGCCTGCGTTTCGCCGGTATTTGCGCGCCAAGGGCAGGCTGCTGGGACATGCGGATGGATTGCCGTTTTATGATTTGTTTGCGCCGGTGGGAAAGGTTCAGCGCACGTATACGGTGGAAGAAGCGCGCCGGACGCTGGTTCGGGAAATGGGAAAGTTCATGCCTGAAATGGGCAGCTTTATCGACAATGCCTTTGAAAATAACTGGATAGACATGTTCCCCCGGGAAGGCAAGGGCGGAGGAGCATTCTGTTCCGGCGTGCATTGTATGGACATCAGCCGGATTCTTACGAATTTCGCCGGAAGTTTTTCGGATGTGAGCACTCTGGCGCACGAATTGGGGCATGCGTGGCACGATCACTGTCTGGCGGGATTGCCCTATTCCATGATCGACGTGCCCATGCCCTTGGCGGAAACCGCCTCCACCTTCAACGAAACCGTGCTCAGCCATCAGGTGCTCAGCGCGGCAACGGGCGACGAAGCATTTGCGTTGCTGGAAGCGGGGCTCATGGAGGAAACGCAGACGGTAGTGGACATCTACAGCCGCTTTTTGTTTGAAAGCGAAGTAATCGAGACGCGCAAGGATCATACCATGTCCGTGGAGGAATTGAAGGATGCCATGCTGCGAGCCCAGGAGGCGAGTTATGGCGACGGACTGGCCAAGGACGTGCGTCATCCCGATATGTGGGCGTGCAAATGTCACTACTACAGCCCCGATCTCCACTTTTATAATTTCCCCTACTGCTTCGGCACGTTGTTTGGCAAGGGCGTGTTTGCGCAATATTTGGAAAAAGGCCCCAGCTTTGGACAGGAATACAACCGGCTTCTGCGTTCCTGCGGCAGTGCGCCCATCGCGGATGTGGCGGCCAGCGTGGGAATCGACGTGCATAGCGTGGATTTCTGGCGTTCCAGCCTGGAAGTCATTGCCAAGGACATTGAACGGTTTGTGGAAATGGTGGAAAAACGATAGAAAAACATCCGTCCCCGCTTTTCTGGACTGAAAAAACGGGGGCGGATTTCCTTTTTCCCCAATTCATCCGTTGCACGGAAATTGGATGGGTGCAGCCCAAGGAAGCGATCCTTGCGCCCGTCTTGCCGAAAAGGCCAGAGGGTTCGCATAAAGCGAGGAATCAATCATCGTTTCGCAAAAACAGGGTCGGCTGTCTTACATGGCGCGTCGGTTACAGCAAATCGCTCAGACGTTTGTGCATAAAATAATCAGTGGCCATTTCGCCTTCCAGGAAATCCCAAATTGCGAAGGCCGCGGAAGCTTCCGGACTGCGGTTCAAT
>JAQXRL010000236.1 GCA_029218505.1 Eubacteriales bacterium
CTTTGGAGCGGCGAAGCGGAGGCGTACCTGTTGGCCAACGCTCCGGCGATCTAATCCAATTAAGATTGGCAAATCAAAATCCCCCGGCAAAGCCGGGGGGTTTTGCATGTGCGGGCAAAGCCATAGAATACCAGCAGCGCCCTTGTAGGCGCATCTCCCAACGTATTTTCGTCCAACTGCTGTCGGGGGTATTCTGTAGATACGGTCTTTTGCTTTTCGTCATGCAGTTGCCAGACTGCATCTCCATTCTCGCAAAAGAAGTTTTTCTTTCATATTTACCGCTTAAGCTTCCACGAGCCCCACGCCTAGCGTGGGGCTTTCTTGGTACAAAAAGGCCCCTTGGCTTTCTGATAACAAGCCAAAGGGCCTTTGCGTTACGTTTCTCGGCTGTCAATCGCTTTCAAAACCATTGCGGTACGGCAGGGGATGTATACGAAAAAGCCCGGCTGCCGCTCAGGACTGTGCGTGACAGGATACACGTATTGTTCATCGATGCGGTCGTCGCCTCCGTAGCAGGCTCTGTCCGTGGAAAATACCACGCGATAGCGGCGCGTATCCTCTGCCGCTGGAATGGGCACAAAGAACTGCTGCTGGGATTGGCATGCATGGACGTTGAAGATGAAGATCAACCCGGTCTTTTCAAACGCCAAAATTTTCGCTTGCGGATCCGTCCACAAGTTTACGGGTTTCTGCTGGCGCAGAATTCGAAACTTTTTGGCAAAGCGCAGCATATCCATGTCAAATTGCTGCAGCCATTGATACTTCAGAAAGCCGTTATCCGCAAGAGACCATTGCCTGCGGGCGTACTTAAAGCTCCATCCGTTTCCTTCTCTGGGAAAATCGATCCATTCCGGATGCCCGAATTCATTCCCCATAAAGTTCAAATAGCCTTCTCCAGCCAGGGATAACGTGACCAGGCGAATCATTTTGTGCAACGCAATGGCACGATCGATGACAGGGGAATGGTAGCTTTTTTCCATTCCGCGGTACATTTCCGAATCGGCCATGCGGAATATCAGCGTTTTGTCCCCAACTAACGCCTGGTCGTGGGATTCGCAGTAGCCGATGTTTTTTTCCTTCGGGCGTCGCGTCGTCAGTTCGTACCACATTTTGAACAAATCCCAGTCTTCGTCCCTGTATTCCTTGAGCAGACGAATCCAGAAATCCGGCACACCCATGGAAAGCCGGTAATCGAAGCCAATGCCGCCGCCGCGAATGGGAACACACATTCCAGGCATGCCGCTCATGTCTTCTGCAATCGTGAGGGCAAATGGATTCACCGCATGAATCAATTCGTTGGCCAATTGCAGATAGGTGACGGCATCCAGATTTGTATTGAGGCTGAAATACTTGTCGTATCCCGTGAACGCCTCGCCAAGGCCATGATTGTGATAGATCATACTCGTGACGCCATCGAAGCGAAAGCCGTCAAAGTGGTATTCCTCCAGCCAGAATTTCAGATTTGACAGCAGAAAATGGAGCACCTCATGCTTGGCGTAATGAAATAGCTTTGTGCCCCAGGCAGGATGATTCTCCTGCGTAAAAAACTGGTCTGCTGTGCCGTCAAAGCATGCAATTCCTTCCGCCGTATTGGAAGCGGCATGGGAATGCACAACATCCAGCAGCACCGAAAGCCCCAGCGCATGCGCGCGGTTGATGAGGTATTTCAAATCCTCCGGATCGCCAAACCAGGAGGAAGCCGCAAAAAAGTTGCTTACCTGGTATCCGAACGAGCCATAATACGGATGTTCCATAATGGCCATCAACTGCACGGTGTTGTATCCCAATTCTGCAATGCGCGGAAGGTTAAAATCCGCGAATTCTCGATAAGAACCAATGCCTTCCTTCTCTTGCGCCATGCCTACGTGAGCTTCATAGATGAAAGGCGTATATACCTTGTGCTTCCGATAACCGCCATCCGTCCAAGGAAATGGATGCGGAGGCGCCCACACGATTCCACAAAAGCTGTTGGTGGCCTTGTCCTGTTCCACCTTGCGAATATACAGCGGAATCCTGTCAAAAGAGACTCCGGCGCGGGTAACGCGCACTTTCACGCGCTGGCCATGGCGGAGTGCATTTTCACCAGGAAGAAAAACTTCCCATACGCCGCCGGGCTTGCGCTGCATGGGCGTCGCTTTGGGATCCCAATTGTTAAAATCCCCAAAAAAGTGCATTTCATCTGCGCCGGGCGCCCATTCCCGATAGATCCATCCATCTTTGCGGCGGAAAATTCCGTAATACAGATATCCGTTTGCAAAGGAGGAGATATCCAGTTCCTTCCCCAACAATGCGCGGCGAACCTCTGTATAACGCGACATGCGCAAGACAATATCGCGTTCATACGGCTGCAAATAAGGGTCTTCATCCAGAATTTTATAATGAGGCGTTTTGCTTTTTCTTGACATGCGCATCGCTCCCAAGATGATTGCCAGATTTCTTGTATGCAACATCTGTTTTCCATTATATCCGCTGCCCGAGCAAAAATCAACCTTAGACGCGCCCGCACCAAGCTCTTTTCTCAAATTACATATTCTTTTTCGAAATTGCCTTGACGAAAACAGGGATTACACGTATAGTAGAGGCATATTGATATGTCGGGCGGATTGCCCGCGATAGGAGGCTGGCTTATGCGCACAAAAGAGTTGACCACCTGTGCCGCGCTCGTTGCAATTTACGTAGTGCTGAAGTATGTTTCCTTTGATGTTGGCCCGGTAAAGTTTACGTTTGCGCCGTTTCCGATTTTGGTGGGCGCGATGCTGTTCGGGCCGTTTTGCGGCTTTGTCATTGGCATGCTGGCGGAAGGCATTGTGCAAATGATCACCTATGGCATTGGCGTTACAACGCTATTATGGATGCTTCCCGTGGGCCTGCGCGGCCTTATGTCCGGCGCATATGCCAAGAAACATCATTTTGAATTGAATACCTTGCAAATCATCTTGAACGTACTGATTACGGGGCTCGTGGTCACGCTGCTCAATACGGCTTTGCTCTATTTGGATGGAATGATTTTCGGGTATCCTGTGCAATATACGGCCATCGCCATTATCATGCGCTTTGTTTCTTCCGTGGTAATGACCGCCATGTACTGTCTGGTTCTGCCCAAAACGTTGCAACTCATTCGCCGTGCGGTGCCATTGACCGCCAGGCAAAGTCATTAGCGGTATTTTGTGCAGAACAGCGGACGGTCGAAACACGTAGGGGAAGCACGAGAGGGCTTGAGGCTACTCGAATTCCAATCGTGGTCGGCGGCGTGTGGCGACCCACGGGCGCTGATTTTCCCTGGAAAAATCGCACCTTGCAGTTTTTGCGGCCGGAATCCGCAGGATTACCGCAAAATCTGGAGAGGGTGGCCGTGGCGGGGGAGCTTGCTTTCCCGCTACCGGCTTGTCAAATAGAATATTTTGAAAAGCTGCAGCGGACGCATCGTTTGATGCGTCCGCTGTTTTGTTGATGATAAGCCTTTACCATGCAAAGAAGTGGGTCAGGTATTTGTCCACCAGAATCAAACTGCCCAGCACGAACGTATACAGCGCAAACCACTTCAGGCTGGTGTTTTTCACGATGCGCAGCATGAGCTTGATGGCCAGGAAGCCAAAGATCGCGGCCGCAATGATGCCGATGAGAATCGGAACAAAGCCAATTGTGCTGGGAGCCGCTTCGCCTTTGATGATGTCCACGCCTTCCAGAACCACCGAGCCGAGAATTGCCGGAATCGACATCAGAAAAGAAAAATCCGCGGCCCGCTTGCGCGAAAGCCCGCTGGCAACGCCGCCCGAAATGGTGCTTCCGGATCGGGAAAGCCCTGGCAAAATGGCAACGGCCTGCATCATGCCCATGGTCAACGCATGCTTGAAGCCCACTTCCTTTGCGGGCTTCTGTGTTTTGCGCCGGTATTGTCCGATGGCGTCCCCGGCCAACAGAACAACCGACGTCAGCCAGAACGACCAGCACAAAAATGCGCCTTCGAATGCGGCGGAAAAATTCACCGTCAGCGCCGCGATGACGGCGGGAATCGTTGCAAGGATCAGCCACTTCAACTCTGAGCGTATCGGATGCAGAATCATATTGAGAATGCGCTGCCAGTACACGACAAACACCGCCAACAGCGTTCCCACATGCAAAAGCACCATCATGGTCATGGTTCCCTCGCTGCCGGAAGAAATCCCAAACACCTTTTCCAGCATCAACAGATGTCCGGAGGAGCTAACGGGCAAAAATTCGGTCAGTCCTTGCACCATTCCCAAAATAAACGCCTGAAATCCATTCAAAAACAATCCCTCCTTGCCGTGCGTTGGATTTCGCCATTTTCAGTATATCTTTGTTTCCATCTCAAGATGAATCCTCTCGACTGCCATAAGAAGCGCTTCGCAAGCCCCTTTTTCAGCCAGCGAAGCGCTTCAGAAGAACAGCTTAACGCACTACGATGTTGACCAGACGGCCAGGCACATATACCTGCTTAACCAGCGTTTTGCCGTCCGTATATTTCCGGACCTCCGGCAGCGTTTGGAAATATTCCTCTGCGCTCTCGCGCGTCAGATCCGCCGGGACGTTCAGTTTTTCCCGAACCTTGCCGTTGATTTGCAGCGCGATTTCCACGGTGGACTTTACCAGCGCGCTTTCATCACAGGCAGGCCATGGCTTTCGAATCAATTCAGGGCCAAAGCCGCAGATTTCGTTGATTTCTTCGGTGATATGGGGCGCAACCGGATTCAGCAACTGAATCAGAATTTCCATCTCACCGCGCGTAACGCTGCCCTTGGCGATAAAGGCGTTTACCAACGTCATCATGGCGGCAATCGCAGTATTGTACTTCATCTTCTCGTAATCTTCATCCACCTTTTTGATGGTGAAATTTACGTCGTAAGCCATATCCTTTGAAACGCCTGGCTCGTCTGTCATAATCTCCATCAAACGCCATACCCGTTCCAGGAATCTGCGGCAACCACGCGCGCCATCCGTGGACCACGGAATCGCCTGATCAAATGCGCCCATGAACATTTCATACAGCCGGAACGCATCGGCGCCCAATTCGTCCACGATTTGATCGGGATTGATGACATTGCCGCGGGATTTGGACATTTTCTCTCCGTCAGCGCCCAGAATCATGCCGTGACTGGTGCGCTTTTGGTAAGGTTCCGGTGTGGGCACACAGCCGATGTCATACAGGAACCGGTGCCAGAAGCGGGAATACAACAGGTGCAGCGTGGTATGCTCCATGCCGCCGTTATACCAGTCCACAGGCAGCCAGTATTTCAATTCCTCCATGGAAGCAAACTCATTGTCGTTATGCGGATCAATATAGCGCAGGAAATACCAGCTGGAGCCCGCCCATTGGGGCATGGTATCCGTTTCTCTTTGCGCCGGGCCTCCGCATTTCGGACAGGTTGTGTTGACCCAATCCGTCATGGCAGCCAGGGGGCTTTCGCCATTGTCCGTGGGCACATAGCTCTCTACGGCGGGCAATGTCAGCGGTAGCTGATCGTAGGGCAGGGGAACCCACCCGCAGCAGGGACATTTCACCAGCGGAATCGGTTCGCCCCAATAGCGTTGCCGGGAGAAAACCCAGTCCCGCAGCTTGAAGTTGACCTTTCTTTCGCCAAGGCCATGTTCCACCAGCCAATCGATCATCGTTTTCTTGGCATCCTTTACGGAAAGTCCGTTCAGCATGCCGGAATTCACCATTACGCCGTCCTGAATGTTCGTATAAGGTTCTTCCTGTACATTTCCGCCTGCGACAACCTCAACGATGGGCAGACCAAACTTCTTTGCAAATGCCCAGTCGCGGTCATCATGGGCAGGCACGGCCATGATCGCGCCCGTTCCATAGCCCATGAGAACATAATCGCTCACCCATACGGGGATTTCCCTGCCGTTCACGGGATTGATTCCCCGAATGCCGAGGATTTCCACGCCCGTTTTGTCCTTGTTTAGCTCGGTGCGCTCAAAATCACTTTTGCGCGCTGCGGCGGCACGATAATCGGCAATTTCCGCATAGTTGCTAATTTGATCTTTGTATTTTTCCAAGATGGGATGTTCCGGCGAAATGACCATATAGGTCGCGCCAAACAACGTATCCGGACGCGTGGTAAAAACGCGCAGCGTATCGCCGGTGGTCAGGGAAAAATCAACTTCCGCGCCTTCGCTGCGGCCAATCCAGTTGCGCTGCTGCACTTTTACTTTTTCAATGAAATCCACATCGTCCAATCCGTCCAGCAACTTCTGCGCATAATCCGTAATTCTCAGCATCCATTGGCTCTTCACTTTGCGAACGACTTCGCCGCCGCAGCGCTCGCATACGCCGCCCACGACTTCTTCATTCGCCAAGCCAATCTTGCAGGAGGTGCACCAGTTGATGGGCATCTCCAT
>JAQXRL010000237.1 GCA_029218505.1 Eubacteriales bacterium
GCGCTGCCGTACATTCACTATGCGCAGCCCAGCGTTGTCTGGACCAGCGACGAAGCAACCGCGATGTTGAGCATCACGGAATTGAAAACCTATGTGGAAAACATGGAAGCGAAGTTCATCACCGGCGAGGCGGACATCGACGGCGAATGGGACGCCTACGTCAAAGCGGTGAAGTCCTACGGCTACGACGACATCCTGGCGGCATACACCAGCGCATGGACGCGCTATCAGGAGGCCGTGGGCCAATAATCCAACGATTCCTTGGCAAATCAGGGCATAACGCTTGTGGTCGCCCTGGAAAGAGGGCATCGAGAGACATGCTTTGCAAATCCCTTTTCGGGAATTCGTTCTACATTCTATTCGGTCTTGTACAAGATCGATCTCTCGATGTTCCCAGTGGAGTCACATCGACCATGTGGCTCCATACCTTTTGCGAACGCTTTTCCTTCACGAACCCCAGTTGAACCGGGGAACAACGCCTGTTCGGCGAACAAAAACCGGCCCGGAAGGAGGCTTTCTCCTTCCGGGCCGCTGCACATTCAGCAAAACTTTGGGACGCTTCCGATGCAACCCTGAACCACTGTCTTTCCGGCACTTGCGCTTGTGAAACATACGCGTGCAGCGTACATGCCATCGTGCTCCATTGCACGGGCTGCCTTGCACGAGGCCTCTTGATCCTCCATGGATCATTTTTCCGCACCCGGGCACAGCCATCCGCGCAAAACGCGCGCATCCCGCAAAAGCGCCTGCGGATCATCGTTTTCCACGAATTCCATCAGCGCATAACATTGCTCCCTGGGCTGGGAAAACACCTTCTGCCAAAACGCTTCGCCATCCTTCAAGGGCAAGCGCAAAACGCCTCCGTTCACATGCCTCCAGGAAAATACATGCATGTGCATCAGTCGGCCGCCCAACAGCTTCAGCCCTTCCAACCTGTCCTGCTCTGGCCAGTCCCACCTTGGTTGCCAGTACATGCGCATGCCCGGCGCTTCCTTCAAAAGCCGGGCCACGCTGCCCAACGCGTCTGTCAGCGTGCCCGGATGAAACTCCGCTGCCAGGATTACGCCCTGCTTTCCGGCCATCTCGTTGGCGGCGCACAGCTGGTCCACCCATGCGCTTCGCTCCTGGGAAGTACAATCGCCCGATCCCTTCGTGCCCGCCCATACGCGAATCACCGGCGCGCCCAAAGCACAAGCGGTATCCAGGTTGCGGCGAAACACATCCATGGAATCCCCGGCGCGAAAATAGCTTCCATAGGAAGCGATTTTCACGCCAGAATCCATACTAATAGAAGCAATTTTCCGGGCATGCGCCTCGTCTCCGGCGGGCACATGAATATCCCCGCCCCATTCCACGGCCTCCAGCTTTGCCTGTCTGCACAAATGCAGAACCTGTTCCGGCGTTAACCGGCGAAAGCTCACGGAAACCAATCCTGGCGTATACATCTCTGTCCTTCCTTTACGCGCGATAGATTTTCACCTGGGCAATGCGATAGGGCTGCACGGAAAACCGAACCCATTCGCCCTCCACCCGAGCGTTCTCCAATGGATTGCCGTCCAAATCCGTCAGCACCGCGCTTGCGGGCGCAAAGGGCGGACGAATTGCCACCGCATCCTCCTGTTCGGACGCATAGAGGCGAACCACAAGGGCGTCGTCCCTGGAAATTTCCACGGAGGTCAGCACCGCATGCGCCGATTCGAAGGCAAGCAGGGAATTTTTCGGCGGCAATGCGCCCGGATGAACCGCCGTGGGCACACCCACCATGGGCCTGGTCAGCGCTTCCGCCTTGTGTTTCAACGCGTCCGGCGCGCCGTCCGTCAGGCATACAAACAACTTGATGGCGTGAATTCCCCGTTCCGGATACGGATCCGGGTCGCAGCTGGTATTGATCAACGTCACGGACAGCACGTTTTCCGCCAGCCGGAAGCCGTACTTGCAATCGGTAATCAGCGCGGCGGTGGTCTGATCGGACACGGCGCATGCGCCCGTAAGGGCAGGAACGTCTATTTGGCGTGCAGGACGCACTGCGCTTCCTCCCGGCACATCCGTGCGAATCGCATCCGCCGCTTCCCGCAGCGGCAGCCTGTAACTCAATACCGGCAGAAATTCCTGTTCCCGCGCGGTCTCGTGCCAATCCACTTCCAAATCGTACTTCAACGCATCCGCATCCGCGTCCAGCGACACGGTCATTTTCACCGTAGAATGCATGATTCGCTGTTCAAACGCAATGCTGTCGCGCAGCGCGCCCTTCTCCTGGGATACCCGAACGGTGTCCGTCACGGGTTCCATTCCAAGATACCGGCCGATGCGCCAGGCGGTCATTCCGCCGTTTTCCGTGCGCACCAAGGTGAGGCCCGCCGGCGCTGACAGCAATTCCCTGCCGCTTGTCTTGTCCACCAGGGAGAAGAGCTGTCCGCTTCCCGTATCGAACTCCGCCCGAATCCGGCTGTTTTCCAGAGACAACCGCTCCTTGGGCAATTCTTCCCGTTCCGCTTTCAGCAGATGGGTGGGATATTCCTGAATTTCCCTTTCCCGCACGGCATACACGCCATAGCCCATGGCAGGCACATCCGCCTGGATGAGCATGCGCACATATTCGTGATCCCAGTATTTCTGCGAAACAGTGTCCAGCATCTGGAAGGCCACGGGCTTGTTTTCGTGATCCACAACCTCCAGCGCGTCCAGATTGCCCACATAGTCCCAAACGGTGATCTCCACCGTTTCTTTTCGCGGCATGGGCGCCGCGTTAAACACCGTATACACCCGTACCTTGCCCACGCCGCGCTCCGGATTGGGCACGCCGGCATAATGGGCAATGCCATATCCGGCGCCGGCGCCTTCCGACTGGGACCGGGCGATGCCGTCGTCGGCAGGGAACATGGAAGTATCTACGGCCTGAGACAAGGCTTCATAGGCATGCGCCTGTTCCGTTTGCGCGCAGGCCAACGCCTCCGCCAGTCTGCCCATGGCGTACTCCCGGCTTTCCTGCACGCAGGAACCGGTAAGAATGTCATGGAAATGGGTAAACAGCATCTTTTGCCACGCGGCTTCATATCTCTTTGCCGGAAATTCCAGCCCCAGCGCACAATGGGCCATGGCGTTCATGCGTTCGGAATCCAGCAGCGCCGCTTCCGTCCTGCGGTTGGCCAGCTTGATGCGGCTTTGGGTGGTATAGCAACCCGTAAAAATCGCGTTCAACTCGTGATCCACCACCGGCAATTGCTCCCGCACCGCTTCCGCCTTGCGGAAGAATTCATGCAGTGTGCCAAAGCGCAGTTTGGGGAAAACCGGCCACTGGCGCATCTCCAGCACGGTTTCCACGTCCCGCCGGGTAGGTCCGCCGCCATGATTGCCTACGCCATAGACAATCAATGCGGTTTTGAGCCCCGCGCAGCGCCGCTCTATCTCAAACACGCCCGTGCCGTTGTCCGGATTGACGCCGCTGTTGTACCAATATGGTTCCTTGTACATCAAAACCTCGCTGCCAGACGGCGCACGATAGCGGTACAGGGTCAAATCGTCCTGCAAGCCGCGGCAATGATAATAATACGGAACGCCGCCAAAGGTGTTGATTTCCGGCACAAAACGGCTGTGGCCAAAGGTATCCGGCGAAAAATCCACCTTTACGGAATCCGGCTCGATTCCCCACACGGTTTGCAAATACTCCCGCGTAGCGCGAATATGACGAATCAAAGATTCCGTATCCGGCATGTTTTTGTCCGTTTCCACCCAGGCGTTGGCGGTCACTTCCCATCTGCCTTCTCGAATCCGGGCCTGGATTTCCCGCATCATGTCCGGAGCATACTCCTCCACGATCTTATACACAGACGCCTGGGATTGAGAATACGTGAATTCCGGATACTCCCGCATCAGGTTCAGCATGGTGCGGAACGTAGACAGCGTTACCGCCACGGTCTCCTGCCAACCCCACATCCAGTTCATGTCGATGTGCGCATGGGATGCGTAAATCACCTCATATGCCTTGGCCTCGTTCGTCAAGGGCATCAGGCACGCTTCCGCCTCCGCGCATGCCGCATTGGTAAGCACGCCGTCCTCCCGCATGCGGGCTTCCAGAACGTCCAACGCCCTGGCAATTTCCGCATCAAACCGGCCTTCCTGCCGTTTGGACAATTGCAGCGCAAAGTTCACTTCGGAAAGAATGCGCCGAATGGAAGCGCTTGGCCCTGTAATCCCGTTTTTTTCCGCGACATCCAGTCCCATGGTGTGCTCAAAGCAGCGTTTTTCCCGATTTCCGCCCACTTGCTTTTTCAATTCCACAAACCGTGCAGACAGATTCATGCTTTTTCCCCTCCAATATGCTGCAAAATTGTCGTCTTTTCAGCGCCCGAAAGTTTTCGTCCGGAAAGCGCTCTTTTCGCAATCATGGTATCACAAGCCTTCGCGTTCGTCAATCATAGAATTCTGCTGTCAATCGCAAAAACGAACTTTTTATGGTCAAAAAAGCCACGCGCTTGCGTTTCGAAGCAGGCTGTTGTATACTTATTGTGGTGTATTTTGCAGCGATTCGCTGATTCCGATACAGGAGGCTCGATCCGGATGAAATGTCCAAATTGTGGAAATGCGCTGGATGCCCGGGCGGAAAAATGCCCGGTGTGCGGTCAGCCCTTGCCCCATCGTCCCAAACAATCCGTTGCCCGCAGCATCATTTCCGTGTTGATTTGGCTGGCCTGCATCGCGGTTCTTTCCCTTCTACTTTATAAGGCATATTATTGGTTTGCCGAATATCGTTTGGTACGGCTGTATACGCGGGGCGCATATACGCCCACAGTGTCTCAAATTGAATTGTCCGACGGCCGCGTCGGGCATGCCGTCATCTATTATGGCCAAGACGGCGACCAAATCTTTTTGCCGGAATTGGGATATTCCACCGTCATCGCCGGCGGCACCGCGCGTTTTGAGTTTGCCGACAGCGATTGGTTTGAAGGCATGGACACGACGCAGATCGAAGGCGCGGAAATCGTGTTTTCCCCGATGCGCATTTCGCAAAACGGCCGCCAAACAAAGCTGCCCACCCTGGAAATCTATATCTCCGTTCCGGAATCTCCGTTTGTGGTGTTCTCTCCCAGCGAGGAAAATCCTACGGTATATACTTCCGCGTATTCCATCTCCGGATGGGTCGTGCCCGGCAGCGTGGTATCCATCAACGGCGAGGATATTACCAGTTATGTGGATCGCGCGGGCAACATGGCGCTGGATGTACGCGTGCAGCCCATTGGCGACAACGTGTACACATTCCTGGTAAAAACCCCCAATCACCGGGAAACGCGATACGACATCAGCATCTACCGCCAGACACTGCCCATTGACATCGAACTGGATGATTCCGTGAAAATGACCGCCTCCAACGCCACCATGACCATTTCCGGCACCACGGAACCCGGCGCCACCATTTCCGTGGACACTTCGCATGTTGAGGACAGCGTGTTCTTCAACATGGAGACGGGCGAATTTTCCTTCATTGCACAGTTTGAAACCATCGGCAACAACGTGGTGCGTTTCCGCGCGTCCATGGATGGCCGGGAGGATGCGGTAATCAGCTTTGGCGTTTACTACGTGCCTTCCAGGGCGCAATACATCGACGGCGCATGGAAAATGGATTATGCTCAGCTGCGCCTGCTGTTCGAACAATGGCATGGCCGGAAATTCCGTTGCGACGGCACCATCATCGATACCCTTACGCAGGACGGAGAGACCTATTGGGTCATGGATGTTGGCAGCAACGGCGAAGAACAGTTGATCCTTCTGACCAATGATTCCACCACAACGGAAGTATCGATAGGCCGAAAATACACCGCATATGCCGATGTCGCAGGACGTCATATGTATAAGGCCAGCTATTACCCGCTGCTTACCGTTCGCTACATGGACATCTATACGGAATCCTAAATTCCGGCGCATCGTATTTGCACAAAACACACCCGACCATTGCGGAGGCGACAGCCATGGCATTTGATTTCAAGAAGGAATACCGGGAATTTTATCTGCCCAAGGAGAAGCCGGAAATTGTTTGCGTTCCTGCGGCAAATTACGTTGCCGTGCGCGGCATGGGCGACCCCAACGAGGAAGGCGGCGCATATAAAGCGGCGGTGGGCGTCTTGTATGCGGTGGCATACACCATCAAAATGAGCAAAATGGGCGATCACCGCATGGATGGATATTACGACTTTGTCGTGCCGCCGCTGGAGGGCTTTTGGTGGCAGGAAGGCGTTCAGGGCGTGGATTATGCAAGCAAAGCCGCGTTTCATTGGATTTCCGTCATCCGCTTGCCGGACTTCGTGACAGAAGCAGAGTTTCACTGGGCCGTTCAGGAGGCAACCCGCAAAAAGCAGCTGGATTGCTCCAAGGCGGAATTTTTCACAATCCACGAAGGCCTGTGCGTTCAAAGCCTGCACATTGGCCCGTTCGACAGCGAACCTGCAACCGTTGCGCGCATGGATGATTATCTTGCCCAAAACGGCTATGAAAATGCATTTTCTGCGGAACGCTTGCACCACGAAATTTATCTGTCCGATGCCCGCAGAGTATCGCCGGAAAAATGGAAAACCGTCATCCGCCATCCCATCCGCAAAATTTGAGCATCTGCCGCAATCCGTACGGCCCAAACCAGGAATTTCTCCACGGCGGCAACCCAGCAGCGTCCAGCCCGCGTCAAACATTGCATGAACGCGCTTGACAGAATTGCAGAAAATTTCTAAAATGGAGAAAATTACCGTATTTTCCGAAAGCGGAGGTTGGTTATGAGAATCGTGGTCAAGGTAGGCACATCCACGCTGGCGCACGCCACAGGGCATTTGAACATACGCCGCGTTGAACAGCTGTGCAAGGTCATGAGCGACCTGAAGAATGCGGGCCATGAAATGGTGCTGGTATCCTCCGGCGCCATTGGCATGGGCGTCGGCAAATTATCCCTGAAGCAGCGGCCCAAGGACATTCCCACCAAACAGGCTTCCGCCGCCGTGGGCCAATGCGAATTGATGTATACATACGACAAGCTGTTTTCCGAATACAATCATACCGTGGCGCAAATTCTGCTGACCGGCAGCGATATCGAACACGCCGAACGCCGTCAGAATTTCCGAAACACCATTTTTCGTTTGCTGGAACTGGACGCTTTGCCCATCATCAACGAAAACGATACCGTTGCAACCGAAGAAATTGTCATTGGCGACAACGACACGCTTGCCGCCATTGTGGCCCGGGAAATCCGTGCGGATCTGCTGATCTTGCTCAGTGATATCGACGGATTGTATACCGCGGATCCCCGCAAGGACAAGGACGCCCGGCTGATTCCGTTGGTGGAACGCCTTACACCGGAAATTTTGTCTCTGGGCGGCGGCAACGGCAGCGCCCTGGGCACCGGCGGCATGGCGACAAAACTGCGCGCCGCGCAAATCACCACGGAATGCGGCACGGACATGATCATTGCCAACGGCGAGCATCCGGAAACGTTATACGATATTTTGGACGGCCAACAGATTGGCACACGCTTTCTCGGCAGGAGGAATGAAGCATGACGACCCAACAGATTCTGACATCGGCCCGGGCTGCCTGGCCTGCGCTGATGCAGGCGGACACCCAGACAAAAAACCGCGCGCTGCTTTCCATGGCCGATTGTTTGGAAGCGCGAACGGATTCCATTCTCTCCGCAAATGAAACCGACGTGGAAAACGCCCGGGAGCACATCTCCCCCGTCATGCTGGATCGGCTGCGGCTGAATCGCCAGCGCGTGGCAGACATGGCGGATGGCATCCGGCAAGTAGCGGCGCTGCCGGATCCCGTGGGAAAGGTTTTGCGCCGGTCGGAACGCCCAAACGGCCTTGTCCTTGAAAAAACCGCCGTTCCCATGGGCGTAATCGCCATTATTTACGAAAGCCGCCCCAACGTTACCTCCGATGCCGCCGCGCTGGCCGTGAAAAGCGGCAACGCCTGCGTGCTGCGCGGCGGTCGGGAGGCGTTTCATTCCGCCAACGCGATCACCCAGGCGTTGCAGGAAGGACTCGTTCAAGCCGGACTGCCCGCCCAATTGGTGCAGCTGGTTCAGGATCCGTCCCGTGCCAGCGCCAACGAACTGATGACGGCCGTGGGACAAATTGATTTGCTGATTCCCAGAGGCGGCGCAGGCTTGATTCGCGCCTGTACGGAAAACGCAAAAGTGCCCTGCATTCAAACCGGCACGGGCATTTGTCACATCTACGTGGACGAAAGCGCCGATTTCGACAAGGCGCTAAACATCGTGGAAAACGCCAAGGCCAGCCGTCCTTCCGTATGCAACGCCGCGGAGGTTTGTCTGGTGCACCAGGCGATTGCAGATCGATTTTTGCCCGTCTTGAAGCAGCGCTTGGTGGACGCCCGCCTCTCTGCCGGAAAAACGCCGGTGGAACTGCGCCTGGACGTCCGAAGCGCCGCCATCATTTCGGGAACGCCCGCCGGATGCGACGATTTTGACACGGAATTCCTGGACTATATTCTGGCCGTGAAGGTTGTAAACGACGTAGACGAGGCCATTGCCCATATCGCTCGCCATTCTACCGGTCATAGCGAGGCCATCCTTACCCAGAGCCAGGAAAACGCCGGGAAATTTTCCCGCAACGTGGACAGCGCCGCCGTATATATAAACGCATCCACCCGCTTCACGGACGGCGGCGAATTTGGCCTGGGCTGCGAAATGGGCATCTCCACGCAGAAACTTCATGCGAGGGGCCCGATGGGGCTGGAAGAACTGACCACCTACAAATACATTATTCACGGGGACGGACAGATTCGATAAAGGAGGGATGTGCATGAGCAGATACGAATTCGGCTTTGTGGGAACGGGAAACATGGGCGGCGCATTGGCGCGTGCAACCGCAGGCAACACATCTCCGGAACGGATTTTCGTCAGCAATCGCACGCCGGAAAAGGCCTTGCGTCTGGCAAAAGAGCTGGGCTGCGCATGCGGAAACAATGAAGAAGCCGCCAGAGAAAGTCGGTTTCTCATGCTGGGCGTAAAACCGCAAATGATGTCCGGCCTTCTGGCCAGCATCGCTCCGGTGCTGGCCAAGCGCACGGATCGCTTTGTGCTGGTCACCATGGCGGCGGGACTGACCATGGAGAAAATCCTTGCCATGGCCGGGCTGCGCTGTCCCGTCATTCGAATTATGCCCAACACGCCGGCCTCCATCGGCCAGGGGATGATTCTTTGCACTGCCAACGACCTGGTGACCGATGGGGAAATGGCGGATTTCCAATCCGGGCTGCGCGCCGCCGGCCGCTTTGATTCTCTGGATGAAAATCTCATCGATGCGGGCAGCGCGGTTTCCGGCTGCGGTCCCGCCTTTGCGGATCTGTTCGCAGAAGCCTTGGCCGACGGCGGCGTCGCCTGTGGCTTGCCCCGGGCCAAGGCCCTGGAATACGCCGCGCAGATGTTGTCCGGTGCCGCGCAGATGATCCTCCAAAGCGGCAGTCATCCCGGCGCTTTGAAGGACGCCGTATGCAGCCCCGCCGGCTCCACCATTGCAGGCGTGCGCGTTTTGGAACAGAAGGCGTTTCGCGCCGCTTGCATGGATGCGGTCATCGCCGCATATCAACGCACCCGGGAATTGGGCAAATAGGCGCCGTTTTCGCCAAAGCCCTGCCGTGCCCAGCGCAGGATTTCACATTTCCCGTTTGTCCGCTGTTGCACGGCGGACAAATGTGTGTTATGATGAAGATACGCGGATTGTCCGGGAGGTGTTTTCTTTGCGCATGGTTTTGGAAGAATTGGCGGATGCTTTCCCCTTTTCCTTTTGTTTTGCCATCGTATGCTGGACGGCCGTCATGCTGCTGTTCCAAAGAAAAAAGGACAAGAAGCGTCCTCTGCTCGCCTTTGCAGCTTGTCTCTACATAGGATTTCTGCTCTACGAAGGCTGCATGTCCCGAGTGGACTCCTTTGCCGCGTTCATGGCTTGGCGCATTGAACCCTTTAGTGAAATCAGCTTTTCTGCAAATTTGGATTGGGCCTCCTCTCTGTCCCGCATTCTTCTGAATATTTTGTTCTTTCTGCCCCTTGGATTCGGCGGCGCATGGCTTGCCTGCAACAACTGGCGCAAAATTGCGATTGGCGCGCTGTTTGGATTCGGCCTGAGCGGCGTCATGAAGGCATTCCAATTTTTTCATGGTATGGATTTCAATCTGTGCTATCTGCTTTCCAATGTTCTGGGAATCCTTGGCGGCATCGCAATTGCGCTGGGTCTGCGCACGCTCATCAGCCGCATTCGCCAATCATAGCAAAGGAGAAACGAATATGGCCATTTTCATACGCGAATATCGGGAAACGGACATCCCCGAAATGGCGAATCTCTGGAATGAGATTGTCACAGAGGGCGTCGCGTTTCCCCAAACAGATACACTATCCCCAGAGGAAGCGGCTGTTTTTTTCCGCAGCCAAAGCCGGACGGGCGTTGCCGCAGA
>JAQXRL010000238.1 GCA_029218505.1 Eubacteriales bacterium
CCCCGGGCATTTTTTCCCCAGAGACTGGACAGGCCGTCTTGCATCAGGAATCCGCGCACGCTCAACGCCGTAGAGGGGTCGCAGGTTCCGGCGCAATCCACCTTCGTGTCCGTCCCGTACAGCAAACGTTGGGCATGCTGCAGGAAAAATGCGCGCCAGGTTTCCACGGAAGACGAGAAATTGAAATACATCTCCCGGCCGGGGGTAAGATCAAAGTAGAGATTTTTGTATTCGGCCAGAATTTGCCGGGCATGCGACAGGTCGTCCGAAGTAAAATAAAAATGGGCAAATGCGGCCTTCAGGTTGGGATGACGCCGCAGAACCCGCTCTGTTTGGGCATACAGCGTTTCCAAGGCAGGATATGTACCATCCAAATAGGCCCAGCCGCGTTGAATGGCCCAATCCGGAACGCGCTTGATATCCCAAAACTCCGCTGGATCGCCCACATGCCATAGCACCGGAATTTGGCAGCGTTCCAGCATGTCAAACAGAGGATCAAAGCGCATGTCGTCCAGAGAAACGCCCAAGCGTTTTGCGCAATCCGGCTTGGTTTCGATCAGTTTCATGCCGTCGAAGCCAGCGTCCAGCCACAGGCGCGCCTGTGCCAGATAATCGGCTTCCCGTTCCCCGGAATGCGGATGGTTTAGCCCGGCAAAGGCGTATACATGGTCGGGATTCAGCGCTTTGGCATACAGGCACGCGAGATTTTGCAGCGGATCGTCGCGATATTGGCTCAAACTCAGCACGCTGTACATGTCGCTGCCATTTTGGCTGCAAACCGCTTTGGCGTTTTCTGCTGCGTTGGTATCCAGATGAATGTGGCCGTCGATCATTTTCATGAAGAGTCCTCCGTTTCTTTGTCGTTGCGCGATGAAAAAAAGCAGAGAATTCCCCGCCTTACGACGGAGAAGTCTCGTTGTACGTCTGTTCGATGCGCGCGATGGCTTCCTGCTCGGCACGGCGCAGTTCTTCTTCGGCCTCTGCCCGAGCGCGCAGTTTGGGATCCTCGGCGCGGGCGCGCAAAACATCCTCCCGGGTGATCTGCATCAAGTCTTCCCGGGTGACGGCCTGGCCGGCAGCAAGGCGGTTGGCCTGGGCTGCCAGCAAGCGTTCGAAGATGTTGCGCACGCCACGGGCATTGCCAAAGGCGATCGAACTGGTGTTGGCGTCCTGAATATATGCCGCAGCAGCCTGACGGGCTTCTTCTGTGAGAACATATTGTCCCTTCTTCAATTGCAGTTCCAGAATGGACAGCATTTCTTCCGCAGAATAGTCGTCAAAATGCAGATAACGATTGAAACGGGATTCCAGGCCGGGATTGGAGTGGATAAACGTGTCCATCAGCCCGTCGTATCCCGCCACGATGACCACCAGGTCCTCGCGGTTGTCTTCCATGGCTTTTAGCAGCGTGTCCACGGCTTCCTGGCCAAAATCGTTTTCCGCTTTGCCCGTCAGCGCATACGCTTCGTCAATAAACAATACGCCGCCCATGGCCCGCTGGATGACCTCGCTTGTCTTGGTTGCGGTTTGGCCTACGTATCCAGCCACCAGACCGGATCGATCCACTTCCACCAAATGCCCCTTGGAAAGAATGTCAAGGCTGTGGTAAATGCGCGCCATCAACCGTGCAATCATGGTTTTGCCCGTGCCGGGATTGCCGGAAAACACCATGTGCAACGAAAGGTCAACGTTTTTCAGGTTGTGTTGTTTGCGCAAAGAATGCACAGTCGCGATATTGATGAGGTTGTCAACCTCCTTTTTCACGCCCGACAGGCCGATCAGTTCGTGCAATTCCTTTCGAAGATCCGCAATATCTTCCTTGGGGGGAATGGCTTCGTCCTGTTGCGGCGTGCTGCAGCGCTGTTCGGCGGCTTTGGCAGGATCTTTGCCAGAGGCGGGCGCGCCGTCCTTGGAAGAAGGCGATTCTGGCTTTGCTTTATTTTGCGGCGCGCCCCAGAAATCGTCGCTCATGCGGCGAATATTGTTATTGATCAAGGAGCCGATTACTTCCAACTGTGTCTGAATTACCTTGTCCCGATTGTCCATTGCATTTCTCCGTTATGACTCTTTTGTTTCTTCTGTTTTTTTCTTCCTGGTTGCCCGAGGCTTTTTGGGCGCGCTTGCATTGGAAGCGGCACAATCCGCCTTCTTTTTGCGGGGAGCGCGCGGCTTGACGGGCTTCGGCGCAGCATCGGGCTCGGGCGCAGCGTCGGGCTCAGAACGCGATTCCGGGGATTGCAGGGAACGATACAGTTCCATATATTTGCGTGCGGATTGATCCCAGCCATATTGCCCATGCATGGCGCGAACGGCCAACATTTTCCATACGTCCGGCCTGTTGCGATAGATGTCTACCGCGCGCTCGATCACATGCAGCATGTCATGGGCGTTGTAGTTGAGGAACGTAAAGCCGTTTCCTTCGTTGGTGTATTCGTTATAGGAGAGCACGGTGTCGCGCAGGCCGCCGGTTTCCCGGGTAATGGGCAAAGTGCCATAGCGCAGGGAAATGAGCTGGGAAAGTCCGCATGGTTCGAACATAGATGGCATTAGGAACATATCTGCGCCGGCGTAGATTTTGTGGGCAAGGTCGTGGTTCATCTGGAAACAGGCGGCCAGCTTGCCGGGATACTTCCATTGCGCCCAGTTGAACAGATCCGTATATTTCGTGTCGCCCATGCCGAGCACGACGATTTGCACACCGGTGCGCATGATATCCGGCAGCACGCATTCCACCAAATCCAGTCCCTTTTGTCCGGACAGACGGCCTACCATACCGATTAACGGAATATCCGGACCTTCTTCCAGGTGCATTTCCCGCTGCAGCGCCAGTTTGTTTTCCACCTTTTTGGAAAAGCTTTCCGGCGTATACTTTGCGGCGATGGCGGAATCGTTGGCAGGGTCGTATTCCTGGGTATCGATTCCGTTGAGAATGCCGGACAGCACGTCCACACGGCTGCGAAGCAAACCATCCAGCCGTTCGCCGTAATAAGCGGTTTGGATTTCCCGGGAATAAGTGGGGCTTACCGTGGTAATGCGGTCCGCAAATACCAGCCCGCCCTTCATAAAGGAGCACATTCCGAAGAATTCCAGGTTTTCGGATGTGTAGGCCCAATCGCCCAAGGCCACCAGTTCTTCAATTTCGTTGATGGGGAAAATGCCCTGATATTGCAAATTGTGAATGGTGAACACGGTTCTTACGTCACGATAGGCTTCCAAATGCTGATATTGCGCCTTGAGCAGGATGGGAATCAGCCCTGTTTGCCAGTCGTGACAATGCAGCACGTCCGGCATGAAGCCAATCTGCGTCAGGCTTTCCAGCACGGCTCTGGCAAAGAACGCATAGCGTTCGCCTTCATCTCCTCCCAAGCCATAGATATAATTGCGGGCAAAGTAATATTCGTTGTCCACAAAATAATACGTGATCCCGTTCAGCGTCAAACGTTCAATGCCCACATATTGCCGGCGCCAACCCAGGTTTACATAGAAAAACAAAACGTGCTCCATTTGATCCCGCCATTTTTGTTCAATGGCGCTATACAATGGAAGAATCACGCGCACGTCCGCGCCGGATTTCAAGATTTCTTTTGGCAGCGCGCCGATTACGTCCGCCAAACCGCCGGTTTTGACAAAGGGCACGCATTCGGAAGCAGCGAACAGTATTTTCATGCAGATCAGCCTCCTTTTGATTGGTTTTTTACAGGGTCACGTTCTTTCCGATGACGATGGGGTATTGCTTCTGGCCGATGAGCCGGCCATGGGTGCGTATGGTGACGGCCTTATCCAGGATAACATTGTCCAGTTCCACGTAATCTTCAATGACGCTGTCCTGCATCAGCACGGAATTGCGCACCACCGCGCCCCGGCCGATTCGCACCCCGCGAAACAGCACGCAGTTTTCCACCGTGCCGTCGATGACGCAACCGTCCGCCACAAGAGAGTTTTTCACCAGCGCGTTTCCGCGATACAGGGCAGGCACGTCGTCCCGCGTTTTGGTATATACAGGATACGCAGAAAACAATTCGTGGCGCACATCCTGATTCAACAAGTCCATGTTAAAGTGAAAATATCCCTTGATGGTTTCTATGCGCCGGTAATACCCCTGAAAGAAGAAACCGTTTATTTTCAATCCGCCGTTTTTGACGTATGCCTGCAACAGGTCTTTGTTGATATCCTTCAGGCCATGGGCATACGCCATGTCCACCAAATGGATCAACAGCGTGCGCTTGATGACCATCACGTCCAGATACAGGTTATCATAACTGGCGGCGTTGGGGTTGATTTCCATGTCTGTTACCTGATCGTTGGCATCCAATTGCAAAAAGGCGTGCACGTTTTTTTCGGAAAAGAAATCCATGCGCTTGGGGTTTGCCTTTGCGTACATGAGCGTGATGTCTGCTCCGGAATCTTCGTGCGCCTGAATCATGGCCTCGAAGGAAGTGTTCAAAATGGTATAGCCGCCGGTAAGAATCACCAATTCCTGCCGGGAACGCCGCAGATAATCAAAGTTGGAACGCAACGCGTCCAAAACGCCGGTGTATTCGCCGCCGTTGTCCCGGGTGAGAAATGGAGGCAGGATAAACAAACCGTTGTTGCGCGTATGCAAATCCCATTCCTTGCCTGCGCCCAGGTGATCCATCAGAGAGTGATAGTTTTTCTGGGTAATGACGCCCACGTTGCGTACGCCGGAATTGACCAGGGAGGAAAGCACGAAATCCACGATGCGGTATCGTCCCGCCACGGGCAGCGCGGCTACGGCGCGCTGGCTGGTCAGTTCCCGCAGGGTGTGGTCATCCTTGGTGGTATAAATAATGCCCATCGTATCTTTCATACCCGCGCAGCCTCCCGTTCCGCGATAATTTCACCGTCGACCTGCTCGCCGGCCTTGACCGAATAGCCTGCGGGCAAAACGGTGTCCTGTCCAACCAGAGCAATTTTGCCTTCTGCTTCGCCCACGGTACATCCGGGGCCGATTTTGCAGTTTTCCGCCACAATGGCGCGGCGAATGACTGCGCCTGAAGCGATGCTGACGCCTGGCATGATGACGCTGTCCTCCACGACCGCGTCGGAAGCAACCTGTACGCCGGCAAAGAGAATGCTGCCCTTTACCGTGCCGTATACCTCGCATCCCTCCGCAATCATGCTCATTTCCGTGATGGCGCTGTCGCCAATATAATGCGGAGGCTTGATGGGGCTTTTTGTATAAATGGGCCATCGGGAGTCGTTCAGGTTGAAATCGGGCGTGGGCTTTAAAAGATCCATGTTGGCTTCCCACAAGCTTTCAATGGTTCCCACGTCTTTCCAATAATCCTCGAAGGAATATGCCAGCAGCATTCGGCCGTCGGACAACATTTTGGGAATGATGTTTTTGCCGAAGTCGTTTTTGCTCTTGGGATCCGCGTCGTCTTCCTTCAAATATTTGCGCATGACGGGCCAGGAAAAGACATACACGCCCATGCTGGCCAAATTGCTCTTGGGCTTGGCAGGCTTTTCCTCAAATTCCACGATGCGGTTTTCTGCGTTCACGTTCATGATGCCGAACGAGGAAGCGCTTTCCCAAGGCACGGGGCGCACGGCGATGGTTACGTCGGCGCCGGCGGCTTCGTGGGCGTTCAGCATTTTCGTGTAATCCATCTTGTAGATGTGGTCGCCGGACAGCACCAGCACGTATTCCGGGTCATATTGTTCAATAAAGCCGAAGTTTTGGTAAATGGCATTGGCGGTGCCTTTGTACCATTCGCTGTTTTTGGCTTTCATATACGGCGGCAGCACAAACACGCCGCCGTTGTTTAAGTCCAAATCCCACGACTGACCCGACCCAATATAACGATTTAATTCCAAAGGTTGATACTGGGTGAGCACGCCCACGGTATCGATGCGCGAATTTGTACAATTTGACAAGGGGAAATCAATGATGCGATATTTTCCACCAAAGGGGACGGCGGGTTTGGCCATGATTTTGGTAAGCAGCCCCAAACGGCTTCCCTGACCGCCCGCAAGCAGCATGGCGATGCAACGTTTCTTTCTCATGAAAATCCTTCCTTTGCGTTGCAATATATAATCTATATATAACATTATACAGCATTGACGCGAAAAATGCCAGAGATTTCCATGGGGAAAGCGAAAAAATTCCCACCAAAAATACGCGATTCCGGCAATGCATAACGCTGATTTTTACAAATTGGTCAGGAAATGGTATCGCGTTGATCAAGCGCCGGTCATGCGGCCTGGCGTTCTGTCAAAGGCAGCTGCACCGTAAAGAAGGTGCCCTGGCCAAGCGTGCTTTCCACGGATATGGTGCCTCCGCACAAATCCACGATGCGTTTTACCAGGGAAAGGCCCAACCCGTTGCCTTCCGTGGCGTGGGCGGTGTCTCCCTGATAGAATTTTTCAAAGATTTGGCGGCGCGTCTGCTCGTCCATGCCGATGCCGTTGTCTGCAATTTCCACCACAGCCGTTCCGTCCTTTTCCCGGCATTGCACCACCAATTGCCCGCCCTGATTGGAAAACTTGATGGCGTTGCCGATCAGGTTGATCCACACATGCTGTACCATTTCTTCGTTTCCGGTAAACAGGATTTCATCCAGATTCAGTTTAAGATCGATATCCTTTGCCGTCCACTGCTTTTCCAGCAACAAAATGGCGCTGCGCAATTGCTCGTCCAGGCGGTATTCGGTCTTGTCCGTAACAATCTGCTGGTTTTCCAATTTGGTCAGCAGCAGAACGTTGCTGGCCATGTGCGCCAGACGTTCCGATTCGCTGGCGATAATGTCTGCGTATTCTTTTCGCTGGGCGTCCGAAAGGTCGTCCCGCTGCAATTGTCTGGCAAAGCCGCGAATAGACACGATCGGAGTTTTGAACTCATGGCTGAAGTTGTTGATAAAGTCCTTGCGGAACATTTCAATGCCGGAAAGTTCGGAAACCATGTTGTTGAAGCTGTGAACCAGCTGGCCCATTTCGTTGTTTGCGCCGTTGGCGGAAACGCGCACGGAGAAGTCGCCTTCCGCAACGCTTTTTGTGGCTTTAATCAAGGAAGCAATCGGCCGCAGCATTCGCACGCTGGCAAAGGAGGAAATGGTGGTGGAAATCATCACCGTTACCAGCACCACCAACAGGGGCGAAGTATAGCGCACCACGATGGGATAGGGCACAAATTCCGTGTTCATCAAAATGAGATAACTGACGCCCGTGAGCGCACCGGAAAATGCCATGACGAAGAACATGTACACCACCAACATGACGTTTAACGTTTTCAATTTGTGCTTCACAAAAATTCACCACCCGTTCAAATTCCATGTTTCCCCATTTTTGCATAGAATATCACGCCTTTGTAAACTTAGAATGAACTGCGACAAAAACGTCCGAAATGGACGAAATTTGCATCATGAACGCGAAGTGTTTATATTCAGTTGACAAACGGGGAGTAAAATGCCTCCTGTACACAAAAATAGCGTGTTTTTCCTGTTTTCGATGAAAGGAAATGACCATGAAAAAAAACTTCTGGAAGACTCCATGGGCATATGCCATAATCTTTCTGGCGATTGTTGTCACCATCAATGCGTTGACGCTGAATTCCGTACTGGGCGGAAGCGTTTCGGAAGTGGAATACAGCGAGTTTTTGGAAATGGTGGATGCAGGCCTGGTGGAAGAAGCGCAGATTAGCGACACAACCATTGCCTTTACCACAAAACAGCAAACGGCTCAAAGGCTTCCAAACCATTACGTCACGTATAAATTGGAGGATAATCAAAGCCTGGTAGACAGATTGAGCGCGGCAAACGTGACGTTTACGGGCGTGGTGGAATCCGAAGGCCTGTCGTTTTGGGAAATCCTGGTGGGGATTGTCTTGCCGGTGGCGTTTTACGGCGTGATGATTTTCTGGATTGTGAAGCTGATTCGATCCGCGAAAAACGGCGGTGGAGTCGGCGGTTTCGGCTTTGGAAAATCCAGTGCAAAATGTTACGATATTCGTGAAACAAACGAGATCAAGACCTGTTTTGCGGACGTCGCGGGGCAGGACGAGGCGAAAGAACAGCTGGTTGAACTGGTGGATTTTCTGCACAGACCGGAGCGTTACACGGAATTGGGCGCGAAGCTGCCCAAGGGCGCGTTGCTGGTGGGACCTCCAGGCACGGGCAAGACGCTGTTGGCCAAGGCGGTGGCCGGGGAGGCAAAGGTACCCTTCTTCTTTGTGTCTGGTTCGGCGTTTGTGGAAATGTTCGTAGGCACTGGTGCCGCCCGCGTGCGGGATTTGTTCAAACAGGCGCAGGAGAAGGCGCCATGCATTATTTTCATTGACGAAATTGACGCGATCGGAAAAAAGCGCGATTCTATTGGCATTGGCGGAAATGATGAACGCGAACAGACGCTGAACCAATTGTTGGCGGAAATGGACGGGTTTGACCCCGCAAAGGGCATTATCGT
>JAQXRL010000239.1 GCA_029218505.1 Eubacteriales bacterium
AACCGTCTGTGCGCAGGCTATCAAATGTTCTTTGATGCCTGCCTGCCCGATATGCGCCTGCTATGTTCCCAATTGCGGAAAGCGCCGTGCCGGCCAGAAACCCCAAAGCCCCGTCGCCGTCCGTAAACCGTCCTCCCTCAAGAGAGAACGAGCCTTCGCACGCAAGGGGAAACATCCTGTCGTTGGTATCCAAGGGTTGTCATCTGAAGATTTCATCGAAAGGATTGTCCATGATGCGATTCGCGAATTCCCGTTTCGGGGCTCATTCCGCATTTTCCTCCGCCTTGTACAATGCAAGACCTCGCCGTTCCCGGCCGAACAGCCTCTATGACGTTGTTCCATGCCCAGTTCGGCTGATTTTTCCTCGATTCGGCGAGTCATCACCGCCCGTTGAAGGGTTGGTTTGACCAAGCCCTATCAGGGCAAAACGCTTTTGGCCTCCCTTGAAAGAGGGCATCGAGATGGCTGTCAATCACACGCTTCGCTTCATAAATCCCCTTTTCGGGGATTCGTTCTGCATTCTATCTTGCATAATATCGATATTTCACAGTTCCTATGGGAGTCGCATCTTCGATGTGCTCCATGGCTTCTGCGATCATTTTTCTTCATGTCCTCAGTTGAACCGGGGGGATAACGCCGATTCGGCGAACAAGAATGATCCCCCGGACGAAGCCTGGGGGCATGTGCTGGCGCAACGCCCTCGCAGTCGCATAGACGGTCTGGCCTCTGCGCAGGCTTGTGTTGCTTGCCGCCCGTGAAAGACGGGCCTCTCTCTTCCTTGCCACCCTGAAAAGGTTCATCATCCTTCCCAAGCATCGTCATCGGATTGCCCAACTTCTCTTCGTGCAACTGGTGTCGGATGCACTCTGCAATCTTTCGTTTGTTCTTCAATACAAGTACAAAGGGTGGGGGCTTTGGTGTCGGGGGAATTCCGCAGATAAGAAGTTTTTCTTTCATACGCACCGCTTAAGCTTCCCCGAACCCCGCGCCTAGCGCGGGATTTTCTTGATACAACCAAACGCCGGAAAGAGCAACAACTCTTTCCGGCGTTTGAGCCGATTACTTTCTTTCGGCGAGATACGCATCCATTCTTGTATTGATGTCCGTCTTGGGCCATTCAAATCCCTTCGGAAGCGCCGACAGTTCCCTGCTCAGCCCCTCCTTCAACGGCATAAGATCCGACTGCTTCAATCCCGTTACATCCAGGATCTTTCGATTGTCCACCATGCGGTTGAACATGCGGTCGTACATCAGCTGCCACCTTGCCCAGCAATCCGGACCATCGCCCGCGACGATGCTGATAAAGTCATCCACGCTTGCAGTCACATACTTCAGCCCCTGCAATTCCGCATAGTATCCGGCAATTTCCTCCCAAGTGTGATGCTCCGCCGTCGCAACGGTATACCGTTCTCCCATTGCATTGCGATTCAGCACCAGCCGCGCGATCATTTTTCCTACGTCTCCACCCCAGGACATGGTGCCCTGAATTCCCATGGCGGCTTCCGGAAGCACGACGGTCTTTCCATGCATCATTCTGTGTACAACGACGTTTGCTTCCAGCGTAACAAGCTGATAACGGAACTTGGAATATGTGATTGCAGGGCGGATGATCGTCCAATTTCCGTAACCCGAGCGCGCAAGGATGTCCTCTCCTCTTGCCTTGTACAAAGAATAATCCTCGCTGGCCAGGAATTCCGCATCGTTGGAAACGTCCAGCAGCCGCGGAGAACTTTCCGTAATCAATCCTTCGCTCTCCGCGTAAATGCGATAAGAGGACAGATAGATGTAATGGCTGGTGTTTTCCAAAAGCAGTTTATAGCGCTGGCGGAATTCCTCCGTGTGGTAAATCATGAAGTCCACAATGGCGTCATAGCCATTTTTCAGCAATTGGGTAAGATATTCTTCGTCCTTGGCGTCTCCCTTTGTATATACCAGCATGGGATCGTCCGATTTTCGATCATCCAAGGAGACGACGTGTACCTGATACCCCATCTTTCGCAGTTCCGGCACCAGATATACGCCCATTGCTCCTGTGCCGCCCAGCACGAGAACTTTTTTCTCAGCATTCATGGCAATTCCCTCCTGAGGTACAATGCGTCTTACTTACATGCTTCCAGCACAATGCGCTGCAGTTCGATTTCATAATCGCCCGTATAAGGATTCTTCATTTCCCCACGCACGCAGGCCGCAAATTCCAACATCATGTCGTCATACCGGCTGGAAAGGAATCCCGGGAACACGCCATCGCTGGCATCCCGCCATCCCAGTTCCTCCGCATGCTTCTGCGTTGTTTCCCGCACAAGCGTCGGCGATTCCAACGGACAAATATCAATGGTTCCTTTGGTGCCAACGACCAGCAGCCTGCGATGGCTGTAGCCATTGCATTCCGTCGCATTGCTGCGCACCGTGCAAACGCCATTGGGATAATCCAGAACCGCAAACGCAGTGTCCAAAGAACCGTCGTTTTCAAACCCGGAACTGCGGTTGAACGGCACCACGCGCTGCGGAAGACCGTTGATCTGCAAAATCATATCAATGGAATGGCAGCCCAGGAAAAACATCATGCCGCCCGGGAATTGTTTCAGCCAGCGACGTTTTTCCGGCGTATGACGGCAGCAGAACGTGGCGTCGATTCCGGTAATGTCCCCCAGTTTTCCTTCCCGAACGCTCTTCAAGACATATCGCATCGCCGGATTGTAGCGATACATATACCCCATTTGCAGGGTCAAACCCTTGCGCTCCGCATCCCGAATCAGTTTTTCAAACGCGGCAAGATCCGTTCCGCCGGGCTTATCCAGGTGCACATGCATGCCGTGATCAATGCATTTCTGTGCATCGGATACGCTGCGCAGTTCGTTTCCTTCGCAAAGCACCGCGTCAATATCTTTTCTGGAAAGCAGTTCTTCCTCCGTGATCCACGGAATGCCCTTATACGCTGCGTCTCCGCCAAACTTTGCCCGGGTTTCCTCGTCCGGTTCGCATACCGCCACCACTTCAAAAACGTCGGGATGGCTTCTGACGCAATCCATGGTCACGCTGCTGTGATCATGGGCAATGCCGAAATGTGCAACGCGAATTCTTTTCATGATTTGCTCGCTCCTCTCCATTCCATTTATGTATTCTGCTCAATGCAGCCCACAGGACTTCAGCAACAATTGAAACACGGCCAGTTCGTGCTCAGGCGGATACGGATTTTGGCCTTCCCCATTCACAATGCGTGCAAAATCGATCATCATGTCCGCATATCTGCCAAACGGCGGGAAGGAAACCACTTCCGAACGTTGTTCAAAGGGCAATCTGGAGGCATAGGACAATCGCATTTCCACCGTGTTGGCGCAAAAAATCCCGTTCACTTCGATGGGGTGCTCAAACGGCTTGATTTCCACCGTCCCCTTGGTACCGGTAATCACCAGCTGGCGCCGCGTGTCCCCGCTGACCTCCGAAGCGGACGTCTTGATAAAGGACATCCCATGCTTGTATCGATATACCACAAACCCGTAATCGAGCCCCTCGTAATCGCGCGTTCCCGTAGAAACGTTGTAAGGCAAGATTTCTTCCGGCTCCCCCTGAATGAGATACATTAAGTCAATCAGGTGACATCCCAAATAATACGTCATGCCGCCCCGCATGTATTGCAGCAGCTCCTTACAGAAGGAATCGTTATAACGGTGGGGACTCATATGCGCCTCAAAGCTGATAATTTCGCCCAGCTTGCCTGCGCGAATGGTTTCCATCAGGCGCACCACGGCAGGATTGTACCGCAGCATATATCCCACCTGGAAAGCCAGATGTTTCCGCTGCACGGTTTCCACCAGTTTTTCAAACACGGCCACGTCGTCCCCGCACGGCTTATCCACGTGAATGTTGAATCCTGCTTCGGCAAACAGCAGCGCGGTCTTGCCCTGATCCAATTCCCCGGTTTCTACAATGATCGCGTCCAGGGAATGATCCTGCAATACGTCTTCCAGCTGCAGCCATTGCAGTCCCCGATATTCCTCCATTCCCATGGCGATTGCCCGGTCCTTTTCGTTGGGCTCGCATACGCCGACGACGTCATAATATTCGGGCAGTGCGCGCATTGCGGACATCGTATGGAAAGAATGCGTATATGGTCCCGTTCCCACCTGTACAACGCGAAGCTTCTTCATGTTCCGTTTCCTTTCCTGCAAACCCTACAGCTTTGTCCAGTCAAACAACACGCCGATGGGGAATTTCGGATCAAACGCCAGCCGGTGAAACACTTCCGGCGCTTCCTCCGGAGAATGAATCTCGCTGATCATATCGTGAACGTTCAACCGTCCCGCGGCCAGGTAACGAAGCGCCGCCCGGCAATCGTCCGCATGGGTCCAATATCCCGGATAGGATTCCAGCTGCGGACGCGCCATCGTATGCGCGCCAATGAGCGTTACGCCCGGGAAATGTACGTCGTGATAAAAATCCACCGTAGTGGGATGCCGCGTGCAGCCCAACAGCGCAACCCGTGCGAACTTTGCCGCGCACAGCAACGCGCTGTTCAGCGCTTCGCCTCTGCCGGTAACTTCGATAATGGTGTTGACGCCTTTTCCGCCGGTGAGCGCCTTCACCTTTTCCACATAATCCGCATCCGTGGGATCCAGCGCAACGTCTGCGCCCAGCTTGAGCGCCATTTCCCTGCGCTGAGGATTCATATCCGCCGCGATTACCGGCATCGCCCCCGCCAGATGCGCATATTGCACGGAAAACAATCCCAACAGGCCCAAGCCCACCACCATGTTGCTTTCGCCCAACTCAATCTTTACCTTGCGCACGGCCGCCAGAGCAAACGTGGAAATAAACACCAGTGCGGTTTCGTCCATCTTGATCTTGTCCGATTCCAGCTTCACGACATTTTGCTTTGGCAGGGTGTTGTACTGCTGGTGCTTTCCCCAATAAGTAAGCACGCGATCGCCCACCTGCAGTCCGGTTACATTTTCGCCGATTGTTTCCACAATGCCGCTGCCGCTGTATCCTACGCAACGGGGAAATCCCGGAGGCGTGCTGGTGCGCATGCCCGCCACATTCTCTTCTCCAATCAAATTTGCCCGTTCCGTTCCTGCGCTGATGGCTGTATAGTGCATCCGCACGCGTACTTCATCGGCCTCCGGCATCCGATCGGCCGTTTCCACCAGCTTCGCCACATTCTTTTCCACAAACTCAATGCGCTTCATTTGCTGTTTCCCTCTTTTCCTATGCCTTTCGGCAAGAATCCACATGGGTTTCTATAATAGTATTATAGGTAAAAAGATGTAAATCGTCAATGAACCTGTTGACAATGATGCAACACATTTGTGTCTGTTGCAGCATGTTCAACCGACATAAGACGTTTCCGACTTTACAAATGTTTGATCTTTTTGGTATTTTTTTCGAACAAGGAAGCGGTATCCTATATTCGAACAAAGAAAGAAAAGAGGTACGAAAACATGAAAAAGATTCTGGCAATGGTTGTCGCAATGCTGTTGGCCCTTGGTTGCGCAGGAGCGTTTGCAGCGGACGAAATCAACGTGATTTCCCGCGAGGATGGCAGCGGAACCCGCGGCGCATTCATTGAGCTGTTTGGCATTGAGCAAAAAGACGAGAATGGCGAAAAGATCGATTACACGACTGACAACGCGGACATCACCAACAGCACCTCCGTCATGATGACCAGCGTATCCGGAAACCCGGACGCCATTGGGTATATCTCCCTGGGATCCCTGAACGAGACGGTGAAGGCATTGGAGATTGACGGCGTAGCAGCCTCCGTGGAAAACATCAAAAACGGCAGCTACAAGATCGCCCGCCCCTTCAACATCGCCACCGGAGCAGAGGTTTCGGAAGCCGCCCAGGCGTTCATAGACTACATTCTCAGCGCGGAAGGCCAAGCCGTCATTGAAGAAAACGGCTACATCGCGGTGATAGAAGAAGCGCCCGCCTTCGCCGGCAGCGCGGTTTCCGGTAAGGTTGTGGTGTCCGGTTCCTCCTCCGTCACGCCTGTCATGGAAAAACTTCGCGAGGCGTATCTGACGCTGAATCCCAACGCGGAAATCGAAGTGCAGCAGACGGACTCCTCCTCCGGCATGAACGCGGTAAAGGACGGCGTATGCGACATCGGCATGGCCTCCCGTGAGCTGAAGGACAGCGAACTGGAAGCCGGATTGACGCCCACGGTGATCGCCATGGATGGCATCGCGGTAATCGTAAGCAACGATAACGCCTTCACCGGCTTGACCAGCGACCAGGTGCGCGCCATTTACATGGGCGAAATTGAACGCTGGAGCGAAATTACGGAATGATCCAAAAAGACAACATCACAAATCGGGGCGGGAGCAATCCCCGCCCCAATTGGAATAGAAGGCATGCGTCTATGAGAACCTTCAAGGAATGGATGGCAAAGATCGTTTTTTTGTGCGCCGCGTGTGTTTCCATTCTTGCCGTGGCGCTGATCTGCGTGTTCCTGTTTGCAAACGGCATGCCCGGCATGATAAAAATCGGCGTGTGGAACTTCCTGTCGGGAACGCGCTGGAAGCCGGGCAACAACATTTATGGCATTTTGCCAATGATTCTTGGCAGCGTGTACGTTACGGCAGGCGCGTTGGTCATCGGCGTTCCCGCAGGTCTGCTCACGGCAATCTTTCTTTCCAAGTTTGCCTCGCCGCGAAGCATTCGCCTTCTGCGGCCCGCGGTCAATCTGCTGGCGGGAATTCCTTCGGTGGTATACGGCTTCTTTGGTCTGGTGGTCATCGTGCCCATGATCCGGCAATTGTTCGGCGGCAGCGGTTCCAGTCTGCTTACGGCATGCATCCTTCTGGGCATGATGATCCTGCCAACCATTATTACCGTATCCGAATCCGCGCTGAACGCCGTGCCGCAAAGCTACTATGAAGGCGCTCTGGCCCTGGGAGCAACCCACGAGCGGGCAGTATTCCGCGTCATGTTGCCTGCCGCCCGTTCCGGCGTCATGGCGGGCATCATTTTGGGCATCGGCAGAGCCATCGGGGAAGCCATGGCCGTGATGATGGTGGCGGGCAACCGCGCTGTCATTCCCAGCAGCCTGGTGAAGGGCGTTCGCACCCTCACCAGCAACATCGTGATGGAAATGGGCTATGCGGCGGATCTGCATCGGGAAGCGCTCATTGCCACCGCCGTGGTGCTGTTCGTGTTTATCCTAATCATCAATCTGCTGTTTTCCATCATCAAAAGGAAGGCGAAGCTATGAATGCAAAATGCAAGGCCAGACTGGCGCGGTGGTCGGTATATGCCGGGGCGGCATTCACCATCATCGTGTTGGCGTCCATCGTGGGGTACATTCTCTTCAAGGGCATTCCGAATCTGACCCCCCAGTTGTTTGCCTGGAAATACAATACGGAGAATGTTTCTCTGATGCCGGCGCTGATCAACACGCTGTTGATGACGGCGCTATCGCTGCTCATCGCTGTGCCCCTGGGCATCGGCGCGGCCATTTACCTGACGGAATACGCTCGCCGGGGAAACAGGCTGGTAAAACTCGTTCGCATTACCGCGGAAACGCTTTCCGGCATTCCTTCGATTATTTATGGTTTGTTCGGCTCTCTGTTTTTCGTGGTGGCGCTGAAAATCGGGCTCTCGCTGCTTTCCGGCGCGCTGACGCTGGCCATCATGATCCTGCCGCTGATTATGCGTACCACGGAAGAAGCGCTGCTGGCTGTGCCGGATGACTATCGGGAAGGGAGCTTTGGCCTGGGTGCAGGGCGCCTGCGCACCACGTTCAAGGTTGTGCTGCCTTCCGCCATATCGGGCATTCTTTCGGGCGTCATTTTGGGCATTGGCCGCATTGTGGGCGAGACGGCGGCGCTGATCTACACCGCCGGCACCGTGCCGGAAGTGGCCACCAGCCTGTTTGATTCCACGCGTACCCTGTCGGTGCATATGTATGCCATTTCCAGCGAAGGCCTGTACATCGATCAGAGCTACGCAACCGCTGTGGTATTGCTGGTGATTGTGGCAGGAATCAACGCACTGTCCGCATGCGTGGCAAAGCAAATCGGGAGGAAAAACCATGGCGAAGTTTGATATCAACGGCCTAAACCTGTATTACGGAAACTTTCACGCTCTGAAAAATATTTCTCTCTCCCTGGGTGAACGAGAGATTACGGCCTTCATCGGCCCCTCCGGTTGCGGCAAGAGCACGCTTCTGAAAACGTTAAATCGCATGAATGATCTGGTGGAAGGCTGCAAAATAACAGGAGAAGTGCTGTTGGATGGCGAAAATATCTATGGCGCCATGGATCCTTCCATGTTGCGCAAACGGGTGGGCATGGTTTTTCAAAAGCCCAACCCCTTCCCCATGAGCATTTACGACAACGTTGCCTTTGGTCCCCGAACCCATGGCGTGCGCGGAAAGGCGCGGCTGGACGACATCGTGGAGCAATCTTTGCGAAACGCCGCCATTTGGGATGAGTTAAAGGATCGGTTGAAGAAAAACGCCATGGGCCTGTCCGGCGGCCAACAGCAACGGCTTTGTATTGCGCGGGCCTTGGCCGTGGAACCGGAAGTGCTGCTGATGGACGAACCCACCAGCGCGCTGGATCCCATTTCCACGTCCAAAATTGAGGATTTGGCGTTGCAGCTCAAGCAGCGCTATACCATCATTATGGTGACCCACAACATGCAACAGGCGGCGCGCATTTCAGACAAGACAGCCTTCTTCCTGCTGGGAGAAGTCGTCGAATTTGGAGATACAGAACATTTGTTCTCCATGCCGCAGGACAAGCGAACCGAGGACTATATTACAGGGAGGTTCGGATGATGCGAAATCGTTTCGACGAGCAGCTTAGTTTGTTGAACAGGGAACTGTTGGAGATGGGTTCCCTCATCGAGCAATCCATCCGCAGCGCCACCCAGGCGCTTCTCAACCAGGACGTGCAGGCGGCAAACGCAGCCATTGCCTCCGACCACGGGGTTGACCAAAAGGAGCGGGACATCGAAGCCCTGTGTCTGAAGCTATTGCTTCAGCAGCAGCCTGTGGCGCGGGATCTTCGGCTGATTTCCGCGGCGTTGAAGATGATCACCGACATGGAACGCATCGGCGATCAGGCCGCGGACATTTCCGGCATTGTCATCTATCTGGCGGACAAGCCGTACATGAAGCAGCTGGAACATTTGCCGCAAATGGCGGAAGCATCCATTCGCATGGTCACGGGAAGCCTGGACGCCTATGTAAACAAGGATGTAGATTTGGCGCGGAAGGTGATGGCCATGGACGACATCATCGATCAACTGTTTGACGTGGTAAAAAACGAACTGATCGATCTCATCCGTCAGGATGCCTCCAACGGTTCTCAGGCCATTGATCTGATGATGATCGCCAAATACTTCGAACGCATCGGCGACCACGCCCAGAACATTGCGGAATGGGTGGAATATGCCATGACGGGCATACACAAAGGGGAATTTCTGGCATGATTTATTACGTGGAAGATGACGACAATATCCGGGAACTGGTGGTATACACCCTGACACAGGTGGGGCTTCCGGCGCAGGGATTTTCGGAAAGCCAGTCCTTTTTTGCCGCCATGGAGAAAGAGCTTCCGGACCTGGTTTTGTTGGATATTATGCTGCCCGGCGAAGACGGTTTGAGTATTTTGCGCAAATTGCGGGCCGGACGGCAGACGGAAGGGATTCCCGTGGTAATGATTACGGCCAAGGACGCGGAATACGACAAAGTGCAGGGACTGGATTTGGGCGCAGACGATTACATCGCAAAGCCGTTCGGGATGGCGGAACTGGTCGCCCGGGTTCGCGCACGGCTTCGGCGCGTCTCTCCCCGGGAAGAGAACGATCAGCGGTTTGTCGCGGGCGACCTGGTGCTGGACGACCGCGCCCACTCCGTCACGGTGCATGGAGAGCCTGTGTCCCTGACGCTCAAAGAATACGAACTGCTGCATTATTTGATGGAAAACAGCGGCGCCGCCTTTAGCCGGGAACAATTGCTCAACCGTATATGGGATTACAGCTACGAGGGCGGTTCCCGAACCGTGGATGTACACATTCAAACCCTGCGCGCCAAACTTGGAAGCTGCGGCAACATGATCCACACCGTGCGCGGCATTGGATATCGATTCGGAGGGAAGTAGCGTGACAAAACGAATATTTCGCGGAATCGTCCTGACGGCCATCATTGCCGTGTTGCTCGCCTCTATGCTGACGGGAATTTCCATTTATCGTTACAGCGAAGCCCGCGCCATTGAGGAGCTGCGCTCCAGCGCGGGATACATTCTGTTGGGCCTGTCTCGTTCCGAAGATGAAACCGCATATTTCCAGGGCTTTTCCTCCCAGGATCGCGTTACGCTGGTGGACGGCAACGGCAATGTGCTTTACGACAATCAGGCAGACGCAACCTCTTTGGAAAATCATCTTGACCGTCCGGAAATTCAGGCGGCCTTGCGGGATGGCACAGGAGAAAGCAGGCGTTATTCGAACACGCTTGCAGAAATGACGTTTTATTATACCGCCCGTACCAGCGCAGGCAATGTGTTGCGCATTGCCAACACCCGCAGTTCTGCTCTGGGCATGTATTTGCACATGCTTCCTCTCATGGTTGTCATCACGCTTGCGGCGGTGCTGGGATCCCTGCTGGTGGCGCGCGTGGTTGCCAAGCGCATCGTCGCACCCATGAATGCACTCAACCTGGATGCTCCGCTGGAAAACGACGTATACGACGAACTGTCTCCCCTGCTGCTGCGCATGGAACGCCAGCGCCAGGAAATCGCGCGGCAAATGCGCCAGCTTGCGGAACGCAAAAGCGAACTGTCCGCCATCGCGGAGAACATGCGCGAAGGATTGGTGTTGCTGGATCCGCGCGGCATGGTGCTGTCCATGAACGAAAGCGCGGCTGCAATATTCGGCGTGTCTGCCAAGCAATATATTGGCGAAGACATGCTTTGCGTCAATCGCGACGCCGCTGTGCGGGACGCCTTGCTTGCCGCGGAAAACGGCGGAAGCGCCGACGATATTTGGGAACAAAACGGACGGTATTACCGGCTTCTGGCCAGTCCCGTGCTTCAGGACAGCGAAACCATGGGAATCGTGTTGCTGATGCTGGACACCACGGAAAAATATGCGGCGGAAATCAGCCGCAAAGAATTCACCGCCAACGTGTCCCACGAGTTGAAGACCCCGCTCACCTCGATCTCCGGCTACGCGGAAATCATGCGGGACGGCGTCGCGCGTCCGGAGGATGTGCAGAAGTTCTCTTCCCGCATCTGCCAGGAAACCAGTCGTTTAATCGCGCTGATCAACGATATTCTGGAACTCTCCCGGCTGGATGAAAAGAAAGGATTGGGCGTTCGGGAACGCGTGAATCTGTTGGAATTGTCCCGAGACGTCGTGGGCCGTTTGGAACCTCTCGCCCGGGAAAAGAGCATTTCTCTGACGCTGAAAGGCGAAAATTGCCAGATAAGCGGCTATCCCCTGTTGTTAAACGAAATGTTCTGCAATTTGGTTGATAATGCAATTCGCTATACGCCTGCCGGCGGAAATGTGGATGTTCGCGTGGGCGTGGAGGAAGGAAAGCCCGCCTTTTGCGTTTCTGATACGGGCATTGGCATTCCCGCGGAACACCAGCCCCATGTGTTCGAACGCTTCTATCGCGTAGACAAGAGCCATTCCAAGGCGACAGGCGGAACAGGACTGGGACTTTCCATTGTCAAACACGGCGCGGAAATTCATGGCGCAGAAATCCGCCTGGAAAGCGAACCCGGCCAGGGAACGCGCATTCAATTGGTCTTTCCAGCCGATTAAACCCAAGCGCGCGCAGAGGCCGCATGCAAAACAATCCTTGCATGCGGCCTCTCTTGATGGAAGCCGAACAGGCGCTAAAAATCCCCCAGTTGAATCGAAGGTGGAGAAGAAACCGCTTTCGCAAAAAGTATGGAGCCACATGGAGAATGTGGCTCCACCGGGAACAACGAGCGATCGTAGTTGCACCAGCGCGAACAAAAACAGGGCTTCATCAAGCCATCCGTTCAACGGTTGGTGATGGTTCAGCAATTTGATCAGGCATCCTTTTCCGGGGACAATTGGCCGTTTGCCCAATGCTTGCGGCATAGAGCCACATAGCTTTCGTTTCCACCCAGCATAATCTGTTCGCCGGACCGAACCACTTTTCCATTGAACACCCTGGCGTTGTAAGTAGCCTTTTTGCCGCACCAGCACACCGTTTTAATCTCCTCAATGGTGTCCGCCCAAGCCATCAGCCATGTGCTTCCCTCGAAGAGGTTTCCCTGAAAATCCGCGCGCAGCCCATAACAGATCACGGGGATGTTCAATTCGTCCACAATTTTCACCAATTTCTGCACCTGTTCCTTTTTCAGGAACTGTGCCTCATCCACAATAACGCAATTGTAGGATGTCAAATCAATCTCGTCCAGTTCTTCCACATAATTGCAAGGAGCACGCAATCCGCACCGCGAACCCACCATGTGGTCTCCGTCGCGATTGTCCAAACAAGGTTTTAGCATCAATGCCCGTTGACCGCGTTCCTCATAATTGTAGCGTACCATGATTGCGTTCGCTGTTTTGGACGAACCCATCGCACCATAGCGAAAATACAGTTTTGCCATGTCTCAAACTCCTTTTGTTTTGCCGAATTGGCCTTTATGATATTCGTGAAAGCCGACGCGGCTTCCTGCTTTTCGCCATCAGGAATGCCATTTTTCGTCACATTGCCCATGAAACGTTCCCTTCCGGCTCGTTGACAAAACGCAGGAAATTGTATTATGCTATAGATGCAATTCGGTTCTTCAGGAGGCCGCACACATGCGCAAAGTGACGATCAGCGATTTTCCCGTGTTTCTCTCCGAAATCATGCGAATTTATGGAAACGGCGTTCCTACGGGTACGCATACATACGGAAACATCCGGGATATGGCCTACTTGTGCGCCATCTCCGCACAAGATCCGAATCTTGGCGCAATCGGCATATGCCCCCTGAAGGATGGCCGGTGGCTTGTGACGTTGGGCGGCACGGAACTGATGAACAAATCGGAAGCCCTGGGCGCCGGCGAGGACATTTTGTCCGCCCTGGGAATGCCCAATACATATCGCTCTGCAGCGATTCGCGTCATCCGGGAAAACATTCCTTCCGGTTCGCATGTCATCATGGCCGGATATTCCCTGGGAAGCATGGTAATGCAGCAGGCGCTGGCAGACGGACAAATTCAACGCGCATACGCCATAGACGCCGCAATTGGCATTGGCTGCCCAATTGTAGAGCCGCACAAGCGACAGGCAATCGTGCGCATCAACGACAAATTTGATTCCGTGCGCAACGCCAGTCTGTGGAGCACGCTGCACATCGGAACCGGGAAAGACAAGGAAATCCTGCGAGACGGCGGATACAAGACCACGATTGGCGCCCATGCGCTTTCCTATGTTGCCTCGCCCGTATGGGATGCCGTAGACATTTTGGGCATTGTGAACGGCAACAACACCATTCTCGTGGACTTCTCCCGGTTTGCGCATTTCATGGCCGCCGCCGAATAGACAAAGCCGCAACCACCCGTTCAACAGACGGTTTGCCCAAGCCCAATCAGGGCATAACACTTGTGATCCCCGCGAATGGGGCATCGCAAATCCACGTTTCGGGAATTCGTTCTACCTTCTATACAACATCCATATCTCGCTGCTCCTGGGGGGAGTCACATCTTCAATGTGACTCCATGCCTTTTGCGGTCGCTTTTTTCTTCATGCCCCCAGTTGAACTGGGGGGATAACGCCCGTTCGGCGCACAACAAAGACTCCCTGTTTCTGCACTTAGCGCAGCACAGGGAGCCTGTTTTTTCAAACCAGAAGCGATTGCTGAGCGCAATCCATCTCCATGACGCCCTAATTTACCGCCTCCATCGGCAGTTCGCCGAACACCAGGAACATCGGGTAATCGCGAATCGGCAACCAGCGCGCGGTCGTCGTTCCAAAGGCATTGGTCTCCAGGTTTGGAACCTCGTATATACTGCCATCCATCGGATCCACCAGATGAACCTCGCCGGGAATGGCAAATTCCAGCGTGACGCATCCTTCATATTCCGTCGTCATCAGGTTTGCCGGATACCAATATGCCAGCGCGTAGGAACCATTGTCCAACTGAAACCCACCGTAAACCGTCTCGTAAGCCGCGAGTGTGCTGGTTTTGCCCAGATGCGGCGCATCCTCCCGCAAGAACATCAGCGGCAAATCGATCACCTTTAGTTTGCCCCCCAACAGCGATGCAAGGTTTTGCAATGCATAATACGATGGCTTGGGCGTATATTCGCCTGTAGCCACGCCATGCTCGTCAAAATCCGCGCCCAGAACGCCAAAATAACCGTAATCCAAATACGACGAAAGATCCCCCACCTTGCCGTGCAGGGCCTCAATCATGTCTACACAGCTGAAAAACGAGGTAAACAAGACGTCATTGAGCAAGTCGATCGTCATATGGCGCAGCAATTGCTTTGCTTGCTTGCGAGGCGTCCATGCGCCCTCCGCCAATGCGCCATGGCCGTTCGGACGGGACTGCGAACCGGATTCTCCCTGAATGACATCCAAGGATAAGCCCTGCATCCGGAAAAGCCCTCTCAGCGCGCGCACTTTCTGGGCAACATTTTCCTCAGTATATGTATACTCATGAAAACTAATCCCGTCAAGATAAGCGCCCATGCCCGTGGCAAACGCTTCCTGCAAATAGGAAACCGTAGAGGAAAAAACGGCGCCGCCGATGATATAAACGTCTTTGTTCCCTTCCTTCAGCGCTTTTGCGGTGTCGATGGTAAAATTCCCTAGTTCGGTTGCGTTGACGCCTTTTTTCCAGCAATGTTGTCCGTCCGGTTCATTCCAAATTTCGAAATGGCGCACGCGGCCCTTGAAATGCGCGGCAATCGCAATAACATACCTGCGCCATGCTTCCTTCTGCGCCTCCGTATAGATCGGCGGGCAGCCCACCGCGCCGAAAACTTCCTTGGCGAAATCATCGTACAGCGCGTTGCCATAGCACAGGCAAATCCACGGGAGCATTCCGCGCGCAATCAATTGATCCACAATATCGTCCAGCCATTGAAAATCGTAAACGCCCGGCACGCGCTCCGTTCTGGCCCAACCGGATTGCAGCCGAACCCACTTTACGCCGATTTCGCTCAGCTTATCATATGCGCGATCCGGTTCGAACACACCGCGGTCCAGTTTTTCAAACCCAATGCCAAGCCGGGATTCCGCCCATGCCGACGCAGCTTTTTTGCACAAGTGTCCCTTTTTCCGCAATTCTTCCATGACGCTCGCTCTCTTTCTCTTTCGCATGAAACATCCCCATGCGCGCTTTCATCTATTGACATCGGCGATGTTTTATGCTATACATATTTTGGTTTTCAATAAGGTTTATGGGGGTATTATATCCATCCGATCCAGGCATTACTAGACAAGAACTTCCTGTTTTTTGAAGAAATATTACTTTTTTGTATGAAGGAGAAAAGGATGGAGTCAATTCAGAAAAGGATTCTTTACCAAGCAGGATACTTTGACAGCGATATTTCGTTTCCGAATTTAGCCTATTCGCCTCAGCGCGTCGTCTCTGCATACGAATTGGAATTCTTCGCAGAAGACTGCGTGACTTATCTGGACGGAAAGGAATACCGGCTTTCCGCAGGATCCGTGTTCAGGGCTTCGCCTGGCATGGTGCGTTACAGCCGGCTTCCGTTTCGCAATCACTATCTGAAGTTTCCAGAAGAAGAATACGCCTTTTGCGCATTCATCCGTGCCATGCCGCACGTTTACCAAAGCGCGTTTTACGACACGTACCGCGCCTGCTTCGCAGAAATCATGACCGGCCAGGTACAGCACAACCCTTGGCGGGCTGCCGCAGGCCTATTTTCTCTGTTCTCATCGCTCCAGGAAGAACAAAGCATTCGCGGAGGCGCGCCTTCCGGCATTGACAAGCGAATGGACGTCGCCATGACTGCCATCTCCTACATGAAAGAACACCTTGCGCAGCCATGCACGCTGAACGATCTTGCCGCCGCAGTGCATTTGTCGCCGGTATATTTTCACACGGTTTTCAAACAAACGCAGAAAGAAACGCCCCTGGCATGTCTGACGCGCCTGCGTTTGGATCGCGCAAAGGTCCTGCTGCTGACCAGCAGCCATTCGCCGCGTCTCATCTCGGAATTGTGCGGATTTTCCTCGGAAGCGTATTTTACGGCAGTCTTCAAGAAGGCCAATTCCATGACGCCGCGTCAATATCGCAAAAAGATGATGGACGAATACTTCGATTTGCACGAAAAGAAGTTCGAGTAAAACGGGAAGTTCCATGCTCCTTCCGCTATCGTGGAAAGACCGCAAGCGTTGCGTTGGAATCTGCGGCCTGTCTGGCCAGCAGGCTAACATAGGTGCTCTCCAAAGCATCCCTTCCCCATGCAAAATGCGTCCCGTTTGCGATGGCGGCAAGAAATTCGCAAAAAGAATCCTCCGCCTCTGGCAATGGCAACTCGCGCTTCGGCAAATCGTTTTCCAGATAGACGCGTCCGTCCCGCGCTTCCAGCACGCCACGGCTTCCCGTAACGCGAAGGCGGTCGTCATCAT